>JAYEKP010000084.1:0-3527 GCA_034661075.1 Bacteroidota bacterium | reverse complement strand
AAATATAAACAAGGGATTTTATTTAAATGGGGGGATTCGTTTTTAATAATAGTAAAAATCTGTCCAAAATACCTGTAATTACGTTTGTATTTTTTAATTTTAAAAATATTTAGGACAGCTATGATATGGAACAATAAAAAAGGTTTTACTATTTTTGGGCATCAACATATTTTTTTAACATGACCAAAAAAGAACGATTCGAAAAAGTTATTGAATATTTCCAAAGAGAAAAACCGGTTGCTGAAACTGAATTAATTTACGGCACTCCATTTGAACTTTTGGTAGCTGTAATTTTAAGTGCACAATGCACCGACAAAAGAGTAAATATGATTACCCCTACCCTCTTGGAACGATTCCCTACTGCTTATGAAATGGCTCAGGCATCGGTGGATGAAATTTTCGAATATATTAAAAGCTGCTCCTATCCAAACAATAAGGCCAAGCACCTGGCCGGGATGTCGAAAATGCTGGTCGAAGAATTTAATGAAATTGTTCCCGACGATGTAAAAGAACTACAAAAACTCCCGGGTGTTGGACGAAAAACAGCCAATGTCATTGCATCTGTAGTTTATCAAAAACCGGCATTAGCGGTTGATACGCACGTGCAAAGAGTTTCAAAAAAAATCGGGTTAACTACCAATGCTAAAAATCCTTTAGAAACCGAAAAGCAACTTGTAAAATACATTCCCGAAGAGTTAATTCCCATTGCTCACCACTGGCTCATTTTACACGGCCGCTATGTTTGCATTGCCCGCAAACCAAAATGTGAAAGCTGTGGAATTGCCCAATACTGTAAATTTTTTACGGGAAAATGATTCTCTATTGTTATAATCATTAAAAAAATTATTGATTAAGTTTTAAATATTTTTATAATATACTAACATTTAATAAAAAATATTACCTATGCCACTTTCAATTGACGCACATGAACTGGAAAAATTTATAATGGTAGGTGACAGGGTTTTAATCAAACCCAAAACACCCCAGGGCAAAACCAAATCGGGATTATACTTACCACCTGGGGTTCAGGAAAAAGAAAAAATCCATAGTGGCTATGTTTTAAAAGTAGGCCCTGGATATCCAATACCAGCTATTCATGAAGCCGATGAACCCTGGAAAGATAAAAGTAATGAGGTAAAATATGTTCCTTTACAACCTACCGTTGGTGATTTAGCCGTTTATTTACAAAATAATGCATGGGAAATAGAATTTAAAAACGAAAAATATATGATTGTGCCTCATAACACCATTTTAATGTTAATACACGATGAGGGATTGTTTGAATAAAAAAATCGGGAACATAAACCCGATATTTTTTATTTTTGGATCATTATTTCTATTTTATGGTTGATACAGGTTTGACTTTCCTTTTATAACTTCTTTAATTTTTTGTGTAAACTGAAATAAAGAAAACCTGAACATGTAGTTGTAAACATTATGCAAACTGTCTGTAGATCTGCAAGGTTTTATTGTTACTTTTTTCTTTGGTAACGATGGATTCATTCTATCGCATATTTTTGCTACATAATCGAACATATTATACTCATTTAAAACCTTCAACTTACATTCTTTAAGCCTGGCTTGTTTTTGCTCGTAAGTATTTGCTGCAATTACCTGGTCTATTATTTTTATACTTGACTCGAAATCCTTAATATCTATTGCACTGAATGAGTCTTTCGGGAAATAATCTGAAAGGTTTGTACAACCATAGTAAATTGGGTATGTTTCTGCAAGATAACAATCCGATATTTTTTCAGTCCAGTAATATTTCTGCGATGAATTTTCTAGTGCGATATGGTATTTGTATGGGGCTAAAACATCCCATTTATCATCGAAATTTCTGAATCCGCGTCCAAAAACATCAATTTTATCACCATAGTAATCTTTTAACTTTTCAACAAACCTGATTCTGTTAAGGTGTCCCTGAGTATGTGCTTTATTACTAGTAATAACAGAAATAAGTTTGGTCTTTGTAGGAGTTCTGCTATTTATTAGTTGATCATAACTTAGAGAATACTCGTATTTTTGTGGTTTAATCTTTCTATATCCAACAAACCAAGGTAAAATTGCAGGGCATAAAATCAAATTTTTATGTTTGATTTGTTCCTGGCTTGAACAAACTGTCCCAAACTGTTTTGTATATCGTTTGGGATATGCCAGTACAGATATGGGTTCGGTAGTTAGTAACAGGGTATTCTCTGGTGCTACCATACACGATTCCTTTTCGCGCACACCTTTTCCTTGTACCACCCAAAAATCGGGATCCTCAATTTTTTCATTTATAAAAAACTGATATCTTCCATCGGAAGATATTCCCTTAAAACCAGCAGTTTGCCGAATCATAATAGTGCCCAACCCTTTGCGATATGGAGTAAATTTTACTTTATACATGTTTTCTAAACTCAAAAATCATTCATTTTCAACAAATGTATTATTAAAAATAAAAAGATGTGAATAATTCCAAAAATTATTCGGTCCGCAAGTAGCCTGAGTATAGGAGTTTCGCCGTAGTTCAATGTCACCCGCTGAAAACCACAACTAAAATAATAAATTGTCAGCAAACCACCAAATGCCCGTATTTAGGCTGACTTGCTGTTAGCAATTTTATGCCAAGCTTAGTATTCAGTCAATAAAGAGTCATAAGGTATCCTTAGTTTCTTATGAAGCTGTCTTATCATTTTTAAAGATAGCTTTCTCTTTCTGCTAAGAATTTCTGAAACTCGACTTTTATAGCCTAGCACTTCAGCTAAATCTTTCTTTTTCATATTCATTTGCTCCATTCGAAACCTAATTGCTTCAATTGGGTCTGGGGATTCTATTGGATAGTGCTCTTCTTCGTATTTTTCAATAAGAACAGTCAACAGTTCAGCTTCGTCTCCATCTGGAGAATTAACAGGAGCATCAAAAATTTCTTCTAGTCTCTTTAATGCGCTGTTATAATCTTCTTCGTTTTTTATTACTTTTATTTCCATAACTTAAATATGTTTTGCGTCAACATTATCATACTCTTTGTGAGTTCCAATAAATCGTATAAAAACCCACTGTCTTTCATAGTTTATTTTAACTATCAAACGGTATTTGTTTCCACAAATGTCAAATACCACTCGATTATCACCTATTATGCTAGCTCTTGCATATTCTTTCTTAATGTCATTTGGAGAACTCCACTTCGCATTTGATGCTTCTTTGTACCAAGTTTTCAATTGCTGTTCTGAGTCTGTGTACTTGTCCCAAAATTCTCTTAATATCTTTTTTGCAATTATTCTCATTATCCAAATAGTTTATACTGCAAATATATAGAAAAATTACCAATTTGGTAATTTATTTACAAAAAGTTTCTGGAATTACGCGAAAGCGTAATATTGCTAACACATGATTAAACAAAGAAAGAAGGGAAAATATAGTTGAAATCACATCTGTCCTAAATAATAAAAAAAGATAGCCAATTTAGAGCTCTTGTTTAAAGAGCCCTTATTTTTGTAGTACTAACCAACTAAAATATAAATTGGCTATGAAAACAAATTTAA
>JAYEKP010000083.1:0-64550 GCA_034661075.1 Bacteroidota bacterium | reverse complement strand
CGCCATCTCTTTTACCTTAGAGTGGAACTTTAAATTATGTTTTAAAGCGTTTTCGCTTTTAAAGTCATACTTTAACCGATTACCATCAGTAACAAACTGAATGGCTGCTCCTTTATTAATACCGGAATTACTATCCGTAATAATCAGACAATGAGTTCCTGTTTTTGTATGTATCCCTGAGATATCGCCTGATTTTAACGCATCAACAAAAATTACATGACACTTTTCTACCTCATTTAAATTTCTAAAATATTTTACAACAATAGGTTGTGTTACATTCTTCTTTCCTGCGGTTACTTTCTCTAATTCCAGAGCCAGGTTTCTATTTCCCAAAACGCCCATAACAAAATCACCTTGTTTTTCGGATGATGGCCAATCAAAAAACTTGGTAAAATTATAAGAAAACATAGCCTGAGCTTTTGACATCTCTACCTGCGCATAATTAAACTTCGTAATGAATAAAATAATAAATACAGATAACAATATTCTTTTCATGATAATTTAAATTTTAAAAATATTTTTTACAAAATTGGTATGATTTTTTGATATTAACAATTCCTAATTGGTGATCTTAACTTTATTTTAGGGTGATTTACATCACTTTTTTATCTTTTGTTTTTAAAAAAATCCTGGATAACCCTGCTGCAATCGTTCTTAAGCACTCCCGATACTATTTCTGTTTTGGGATGAGTCATCTTTTTGGAATCATAGCGGGTATATCCCTTTTTAAGATCGGGTGCTCCAAAAACCACTTTGGAAAGTTGAGCCCAGGCAGAAGCTCCAATGCACATCACGCATGGCTCAAGGGTCACGTATAAAGTACAATTGGTCAAATATTTTCCTCCTAAATAATTGGCAGCAGCCGTAATTGCCTGCATTTCGGCATGAGCAGTAACATCATTTAGCGTTTCGGTTAAATTATGTGCACGGGCAATAATCTGATGGTTGGAAACAATTACAGCACCTATGGGTACTTCGTTTTTATCCAATGCTTTTTGGGCTTCTTTTAAAGCCTCCTTCATAAAATATTCATCAGAATATAAATCCATCGATTAAAATGATGTTTATACTTCAAAAATAATTCATATTTATTAATATAGACTAAAATATCCCTTAAAAGATTAATTTCAAAAAATTAAAGAACTATATTTTATTAAAAATAAGCTGTTTATAAAAATCAGGTTTTTAAAAAGAAAATAAAATCCTATTTTCGCATTCTGAAATAATTAACAACAGAAAAATTGCAGCTATGTACAGGACTCATACTTGTGGTGAATTAACATTAAACAATGTAGGACAAAAGGTTATTTTAAGTGGATGGATCCAAACAATCCGTAACTTAGGAGGAATGACTTTTATTACTTTACGCGATCGGTATGGTTTAACACAATTAGTTTTTGACGATAATACAACCGATGAGCTTAAAAACAAAACCAGATCTTTAGGAAGAGAATTTGTAATTAAAATTGAAGGGAAGGTTGTTGAACGAAGCAGCAAAAACCCGAAAATGCCCACCGGCGAAATCGAAATTCAGGTTGAAAAACTTGATATATTAAATCAATCGGAGATTCCTCCATTTACCATTGAAAACGAAACCGATGGTGGGGATGAGTTAAGGATGAAATATCGTTATCTCGACCTTCGAAGAGAACCTGTACGTAAAAATCTTGAACTAAGGCACCGGATGGGACAAGAGATTCGAAAATATCTCGATAGTGTTAAATTTATGGAAATTGAAACACCCTATCTCATTAAATCAACCCCCGAAGGAGCACGCGACTTTATTGTTCCTTCGAGGATGAATCCCGGAGAATTTTACGCTTTGCCCCAATCACCACAAACCTTTAAACAGCTATTAATGATTTCAGGTTTCGACCGGTATTTTCAAATCGTAAAATGTTTTCGTGACGAAGATTTACGTGCCGACCGTCAACCGGAATTTACCCAAATAGATTGCGAAATGTCTTTTGTAGACCAGGAGGATGTTCTAAGAACCTTTGAAGGATTAGCAAATCATCTTTTCTACCAAATTAAAGGCATAACCTTTAACGAGCCTTATCCACGTATTTCGTACGACGACGCCATGAAATATTATGGTATCGATAAACCGGATTTGCGTTTCGACATGAAAATTTCAGAAATTTCTGAATTGGTTAAAGGAAAAGGATTTAAAGTTTTTGATAGTGTTGCGTATATTGGCGCTATTAATGCCAAAGGATGTGGCGAATATTCACGAAAACAACTCGATGAGCTTACTGCTTTTGTACAAAAACCACAAGTAGGTGCCAAAGGGTTGGTTTATGTGAAGTGTAATCCTGACGGAACATTTAAATCATCGGTAGATAAATTTTATTCGCAGGAAGATTTAAAAACATGGGCAGAACAATTGAATGCCAAACCGGGAGATTTATTGTTAGTGCTTGCCGGAAATAAAAAGGATACATTATATGCTTTAAATGTTCTACGCCTGGAGATGGGTGAAAGGCTAGGTTTGCGCGATAAAGATCAATTTGCTCCTTGCTGGGTGATTGATTTCCCATTGCTCGAATGGGACGAAGAAGAACAACGTTATTTTGCCATGCACCATCCTTTTACTTCACCCAAAGCAGAAGATATTAAACTTTTTGACTCGGATCCCGGGAAAATGAGAGCCAATGCATATGACTTTGTAATAAATGGTGTTGAAATTGGTGGTGGCTCCATTCGAATATTTGAAGGAGACCTACAAAGAAAAATGTTTAATGCATTAGGTATTTCCAAAAAAGAAGCAGAAGAGAAATTTGGATTCCTTTTAGATGCTTTTAAATACGGCGCTCCACCTCATGGTGGCATTGCTTTTGGGTTCGATCGGTGGTGTTCTGTTTTTGGTGGCTCCGAATCCATTCGGGATTTTATAGCTTTCCCAAAAAACAATGCCGGACGCGATGTGATGATTGATTCGCCATCTAAAATAGATGAAACGCAGTTGAAAGAACTCTCGCTAAAAATTGTACAGAAATAAATACAAAGGAGCTGTCCAAATATTTATGGCAAATCTCTTCCAAAGTTCAATACTTTGGAAAAGA
This sequence comes from Bacteroidota bacterium, assembly GCA_034661075.1. Lineage (GTDB taxonomy): Bacteria > Bacteroidota > Bacteroidia > Bacteroidales > UBA12077 > UBA12077. The sequence continues at coordinate 61,485 of JAYEKP010000083.1, read as the reverse complement.
TGATGTTAAAAAAGGTGCCCAAACGAGGGCACCTTTCTATTTTTGTTTAATGATATTATCAGATACTTGTGTCTGTTGAAAATTTAAACTTATCGGTTTCAACCCAATCATTTGAATTTTTATCCCAGCTAAATTCAATTTTTTCAGTCATATTTTGCTGTTCGTTATAAGAAGCTAAATATTTATTGTAATTAATCCAGGTTTTTCGAACAATATCGTATTTCTTCTCCACATATTCAATCAGGTTTCCTTTCTTGTCATAACTCATATTAAACTTCATTCCTTCGATAAAAGTCCGCATACTATTGTTATACGTTAATCGAATTTCTTCGGTTTTATTTCCACGTCCGTTGTATTGCATCATATATTTACCTTCTGTTTCCCAGTTTTTTTGACTGGTGTTCCAGTTTTCTACAATAACACTGGTAGGTGGAGTAAAAGGATCTTCAAAATCCATTAAAAAACGTTTGTAATTATCCCATTGATTCGTGGCTCCATTATACAGATTAATAGTAACAGCATATTGTTCACCATCATCATTATAAGTGATTAAATACTTCATCACATTAAACCACTCATTGGTTGTTTTTTTCCATTCCTGAAACAAAATCTCCTCTCTTTTATTTCCTTTATAATTAACACTTTTTAATTGCGCATTTACCCAGTTTTTAAAATTTTCATCCCATCGCTGAGTAATGGCCTCAATTTCGTTCCCTCGTTCGTCATAAGTATAATTTACACGCAAATAATTTACCCAGCACTGATTATCAGCATCATAGGCCTGAACAAAATTTTCAGTAGGTTGATCTTTATCATTAAATCGTCTGATCTCTCTTTCAAAAAATATCCATGTATCAGAATCTTCATGATATTGAAAAGTGTACAATGTATCGGCATCTGCCCAATTCATTTTGTTTTCTTTTTCGGTGGGTATTTCTGATTTGGGTTGAGCACTGATTGTGGTCATCATCAAAGCCGATACCATTAAACCCATCATAATTTTAATAATTGTTTTCATAGCTTTATAAATTTTAGTTTTACTTTAATTTGTTTATTGGCATTCTAACTATAAGATGATTTTAAATTAAAATACCCTATCCTTTCTTTTCACTAAAAAAACAAACACCTACTAAAGAAGTTCAATCATTACTTTATATTTAATTTTTCAAATATTCTTTGTTTTCTCATTCCCTGGTGAATAATATCAACTAAAATTGTTGATAACTTAACATTAAATTAATACACATTTTAATATTCCCATATTACATTCGCAACATAATATTTAAAAACCCAAAGGATATTATGTTAACCGTTGATCATCTCAGAAACAAATACATTGTTTCGTTTTATAATGTTTCAAGATTAAACATTTTAAACGCTGCTGAAATTGAGCAAAAAGTTTTACCCATTGTAACTAATCCGGGAACCCAATTATTAATAAACTTCTCGGGGATTAATTTTATTGATAGTGCAGGATTTGAAACTTTATTAAAAGTTTACAGGGTCTCGAGAATAAATAACTCAACCTTTAAATTTATGAATGTGTCGGACGAGATAAAGGAATTAATTAAGCTCGTTGAACTCGAACATATTTTTGAAATAGCATAAAAAAACGAGGTGAAAAAAACACCTCGTTTTCTATTAAAAATTTATTATTAATGTTTTGTAGCAACTTCTCCAATTAGCGTTGCGGAAGTGCAATCAATAATTTCAACCTCTACATAATCTCCCACCCTATAATTTAATCGCGGAAAAACAACTACTTTATTTTGCGAATTACGTCCAAAAAAGTGATCCTTGGATTTTTTAGAAACACCTTCAATCAATACATCAAAAACTTTTCCCAGATCATTCTTTTTACTTTTTGCAGAAAGCTCTCCTTGCAAGTCAATAATCTCGGTAAGTCGCCTTGTTTTATCCGACTCTTTTACATCATCTTTTAAATGCCTTGCGGCGTATGTTCTGGGTCGTTCAGAATATTTAAACATATAGGCTAAATCATAATTTACCTCCCTCATTAAACTCAAGGTTTCCTGATGATCCTCTTCGGTTTCCCCTGGAAATCCAGTCATTAAATCAGTAGTGATCGCACAATCAGGTAAAATTCTTTTTATAGCTTTTATTCGATCCATATACCATTCCCGGGTATACCCACGATTCATTCTTTCTAATATTCGTGTACTTCCCGATTGTGCCGGTAAATGAATATGATTACAAATATTATTGTACATAGCCATTACATACAATACATCATCCGACATATCTTTGGGATGGGAAGTTGAAAATCGAATACGCAAATCCGGGCTTATTTTAGCTGCAGATTCTAATAACTGGGCAAAAGTTACCGATTTTTCATGATTCTCCACTTTCCAGTGATATGAATCAACATTCTGCCCAATTAAAATTATTTCTTTATATCCTTTTTCAAATAAATCACGTGCTTCGTTCATAATGGATTCAGGATCGCGGCTACGTTCAGCACCTCTAACATAAGGGACAATACAATATGAACACATATTATTACAGCCTCGCATGATGGATATAAATGCAGAAATTTTATTCTTATCTAACCGAACAGGATTAATATCCGCATAAGTCTCCTCCTTCGACAAAATAACATTCACGGCCTTTTGTCCGGACTCAACATCCTCGAGCAATGATGGCAATTCCCTGTAAGCATCGGGGCCAACAACCAAATCTACCGTTTTTTCTTCTTCAATTAACTTTTCTTTTAAACGTTCTGCCATGCAACCAATTACACCTATTTTAATGGAAGGTTTTTTCTTCTTAATCTGCTTAAAAACGTCTAAACGGCCCCACACACGTTGCTCAGCATTTTCCCTAATCGAACAAGTATTTACTAAAATAACATCGGCATCATTTATATCTTCTGTAACCGTATACCCCTTATCTTGCAATACAGAAACCACAACTTCACTGTCGGCAATATTCATTTGGCAACCATAGGTTTCTATATATAACTTAGGGTATCCTTCTTTTCTTTCCGTATTATTCATTTCAACCATCGTACTATATTTAATTTCTGCAAATTTATTAAAATTTAAATGCCAATTGTTATCAAAAAAATATTCTTTAACAGAAAAAGACAAAAATGTCTGAAATAAATTTTAAGAAATCATATCTGCATAAATATTTATCATATTCTTTTACAGGCTTTTTAATTTTTAGTATTTTTACCCTCCTATTTTCAATAAAGTATTAACAGTTAATATTTATTAATATGTCAGGTCACAGTAAATGGTCAACCATTAAGAGAAAGAAAGGAGCTGCCGATGCAAAGCGCTCCAAAATGTTTTCCAAAATTGTAAAAGAAATTTCTGTAGCAGTAAAAGAAGGCGGCCCCGATCCGGAAGCAAACCCACGATTACGCCTGGCCATGAATAATGCCAAAGGGGTAAACATGCCTAAAGACAATGTTGAACGAGCCATTAGTAAAGCAGATAAAGAAGGCGAAAACTTTGAAGAAATTACCTTTGAAGGATATGCTCCCAATGGAATAGCCGTTTATGTGGATTGCCTTTCCAATAATCGAAACCGCACTGTAAGCAGCGTAAGAGCTATCTTTACTAAATATGGCGGGAGCCTGGGAAAAAATGGTTCGTTGTCTTTCCTTTTTGAAACGAAGAGCATTTTTACCGTCCTAAAAAATGAGGATATTAATTTAGATGACTTTGAACTGGAAGTGATAGATGCCGGTGCTGAGGATATTGAAATAGAAGATGATATAATCACAATTACCACTGCAAAAGAAGATTTTGGGAACGTCCAGAAAAAACTTGATGAATTAGGTGTTGAAGTAGAAAATGCAGGATTGCAAAGAATTCCTAATGATACAAAAGCACTGGATGTAGATGCAGCATTAAGAGTAATGAAAATGATCGATGCTTTTGAAGATGATGACGATGTACAAAATGTTTATCATAACCTTGAACTAACGGATGAGGTTGCAGCAGCAATGGAATAATATTTAAAAATATTTGTCAGCGGCTGTTTCAATATTGGGAATAGCCGTTTTTTTTATCCTTACAATTTAAAATTGTAAATTTAAGCCTTGATTAAATTAACTATGCAAAAAAAATTTATATTATCTCTCGACCAGGGAACATCAAGCTCCAGATCGTTACTTTTTGATAAAAATGCCCTGATTATAGCTGTTCAGCAAAAAGAGTTTAATCAATATTACCCTCATCCCGGCTGGGTTGAACATGATCCCAAAGAAATCTGGGAATCGCAAATAAATACAGCAAAAACCCTTATCCAAAAATCAAATGTTAAACCTACAGAAATTGCAGCTATAGGAATTGCTAATCAACGCGAAACTATTATTTTATGGGATAAAAAAACTGGAAAACCAGTATACAATGCTATTGTTTGGCAGGATAAACGAACGGCCGACTTTTGTAAAAAACTCCATAACCAGGGATGGAGTGAGTACATCAAAAAAAATACCGGTTTAATTATCGACTCCTATTTCTCAGCAACAAAAATCCATTGGATAGTACAAAATATTGCGGGCGTTAAAGAAAAAACAGAAAAAGGCGAAATTCTTGCCGGAACCATCGATACCTGGCTGATTTGGAAACTAACCGGGGGCAAATTACATATTACCGACTATTCCAATGCTTCGCGAACCATGCTGTTTAATATCCACACCCTACAATGGGATAAAAAATTGCTGGACCTATTTGCAATCCCACAACATATTTTACCCGAAGTAAAAGGTACTTCTGAAATTGTTGGTGTAACTGACCCAAAAATTTTGGGCACCGAAATACCCATATCTGGAATTGCAGGAGATCAGCAAGCTGCACTTTTTGGGCAAACATGCCTTAGTAAAGGAACCGCAAAAAATACTTACGGTACAGGATGTTTTATGTTAATGAATACCGGCGAAAAAATGGTAGAGTCGCATTCAGGACTGGTCACAACCATTGCCTGGGGAATAAACAATAAAATAAATTATGCGCTGGAAGGGAGTGTATTTATTGCCGGAGCGGCTATTAAATGGTTGCGCGATGCCTTACATTTAATCCAGTCAGCCAACCAAACAGAAAAAATTGCGAACGAAACAGAAGATACCGAGGAAATATATGTTGTTCCTGCTTTCACCGGACTTGGGGCTCCTTACTGGGATATGTATGCCCGTGGAGCCATTCTTGGATTAACCCAGGGAGTTACCGATAAACATATTATTCGTTCAACCCTTGAATCTTTGGCATACCAAACCATGGATGTGTTAAAAGCCATGGAAAAAGATTCGGGAATCCGGTTAAAAGCCCTTAATGTTGATGGTGGAGCATCGGTAAATAATTTTTTAATGCAGTTTCAGTCCAATATCCTAAATGTTGATGTTATTCGCCCGAAAAATGTTGAAACAACTGCACTGGGAGCTGCCTTGCTAGCCGGCCTGGCAACAAATTTCTGGTCAATGGAAGAAATTATTAATAAAAGAAAAATAGAAAAGGTTTTTCATCCGTTTATGGAAGAAACAAAAAGAATAAAATTATATAATGGATGGAAAAAAGCTGTGGAAAAAGCAAAAGGCTGGCAACAATAAATAAATAAAAAAATGAGCAAATCAATAAATCAAATAGTTAGCATCCTCTTATTAATACTTTTAATCTCCGGATGCTCTTCGGTTAAAGAACTTCAGATTGGAGATATCAAAGATGTTCGCTTAAAAAGTATAGAAAATAATCTTGTAGGCCTTGAGCTAGAACTTCCGGTAACCAATCCGGGAAACTTTAAAATCAAAATTATTGATATGGATTTCGATATTTCTATTAATGGAAAGCATTTGGGGATAATGACCAATCCTGAAAAAATTGTGATTCCTTCGAAATTTGATAATATTCAAACCTTCCCGGTTCAATTAGAACTTTCGAATTTTCTTTCAGGCGCATTATCGATGTATAGATTAAGAAATATGAAAAATCTTGAAATTCAAATAACAGGAAAAGTAAAAGCCCGTTCGTTTCTATACATAAAAACAATTGATGTTGATGAAAAACATAGGGTCAGTTGGTAACCTCTTTTCTGATAAAAATTGATTAATTTTGCTTTATAAAATCTAAAAAATTATGAAATAAGCATAACATTTACATACCAAACAAAATGATTATTTTAATTATGCGATTACCTGTCTGCCGAATTTATCCGCCGGAGGAGGACAGGCAGGCATTTGACCTTAAAAACAATAAAAAAATAAACACATGAAAAATTGTAGCAGGCTAATATATTCAATTTTATTGTTGCTTTTACCGGTTATTCATGGTTATAGCCAAATTTCATCCGCAGGCACCGATATTTTATCACGAATTGAAAAAGATGAACCGGGCAGCGGAGATGTTACTATTTCGCAAGATATTAGAGTGAATAATTTAATATACAATCATATCGAGCAAAATAAACGAAAAGCTGGTGTACCGGGATATAGAATTCGTATTTTTAATGATATTGGAAGTGATGCCCGGGAAAATTCGCAAAAAGTTAAAGTCGATTTTTTTGATAAGTTTCCTGATATTCCAGTTTACAGAGAATATGATAATCCCTATTTTAAAGTTTACGTGGGCGATTTTAGAACAAAGATTGATGCTATGAAAAAATTTAAGCGTATAAAACATTATTTCCCGGCAGCTTTTATTGTTCCTGATGAAATAAATTATCCTTCACTTGAAGAATAAAATATTTGCTTTATGCCTGTAATTAATAATATCCAAGCGTTAAAAAAAATTTCTTTGGAGATACGCAAAGATGTTGTGCGGAGTTTAGCCGAAGCTGGCTCTGGGCACTTGGGTGGCTCATTAGGGCTGGCTGATATTTTTACCTGCCTGTATTTTAATATCTTAAATCATAAACCCGATATACCAGATTGGGATCATCGCGACCGCCTTATCTTGTCCATTGGCCATGTTGCCCCGGTATTTTATGCTGCGCTTGCACATAGCGGTTATTTTAATCCAAAAGAATTAATGACATTGCGCAAATTAGGCTCACGTTTACAGGGCCATCCGGGCAAAGAACACGGACTGCCCGGGATCGAATTATCAGCCGGATCACTGGGGCAAGGATTATCGGTAGCTGTTGGTTTAGCTTTAGCCGAAAAAATGGATAAAAAAACATGGAATGTATTTTCTATTCACGGCGATGGAGAGTTACAAGAAGGAGCCATTTGGGAAGCTACCATGAGTGCTTCGCATTACCAATTGAATAATTTGGTGGCTTTGGTCGATAGAAATTATGTGCAAATAGACGGAAAAAATTCAGACGTAATGGAAGTTGAACCGCTCAAAGATAAATTCGAATCATTTGGTTGGAAAGTGTTATCGTGTAACGGGCATAAGCATAAAGAGATTATTGCCACCTACAAAAAAGCTATAGACTGGGAAAAAGGGCCTGTGGTAATAATGGCTAAAACCCACATGGGAAAAGGAGTAAAAAGTATTGAAGATGATTATCGCTGGCACGGAAAACCACCTAAACCCGAACAGGTTGATGCGTTTATTCAAGAACTGGAACAAAATCAATAAAAAACAATGTTTACCTTAAAGCAATTAAAACCCACACGTTTCGGATTTGGCGAAGGACTAAAGTCTTTAGGCGAGAAATATCCAAATGTTGTTGCTTTAGGTGCAGACATCACCTCTTCTGTAAGTGTTAACTTTTTTAAAGAAGCTTTTCCTAACCGATTTTTCTCGTTTGGCATAGCCGAACAAAATATTATGGGAGCAGCGGCAGGATTTGCCCTGGGTGGTAAAATTCCTTTTGCAACCACTTATGGTGTTTTCTCGGCTTTACGGGCCACCGACCAAGTTAGAATATCGATTTGTTATAATAACCTTCCGGTAAAAATTGGCGGTGCACATGCCGGAATATCAGTAGGCCCAGATGGAGCTACTCATCAGGCTTTAGAAGATATTGCCATTATGCGGGTACTGCCTAACATGACCGTCCTTTCACCATGCGATGCCACGCAAACGAAACTGGCAACCATTGCCTCGGTTGAGCAAGTTAACGGGCCGGCATATATTCGTTTTGGCCGGGAAGCAGTCCCTGATTTTACAACGGAAGATTTACCTTTCGAAGTGGGCAAAGGGCAATTGCTTAAAGATGGAAAAGATGTTACCATTATAGCTACAGGACACCTGGTATGGGAAGCTTTACAAGCTGCATACCAGCTCGAAAAACACAATATTGACGTAAGGGTCATTAATATCCACACCATTAAACCCATTGATGAGGATATAATTATTAAAGCCGCTAAAGAAACAGAATTAATTGTAACAGCCGAAGAACATCAGATTTATGGAGGACTGGGTAGTGCTGTTGCCGAGGTACTGGTCAAAGAGCATCCTGTAAAAGTTAAAATGATTGGCATGAACGATCAGTTTGGCGAATCCGGGAAACCGGAAGAACTCATGCAAAAATATGGATTAACATCAGGCCATATTGCTGAAAAAGTAATAGAAATGAATAAACAGAAACAAAACAATGAGCGACCAGATTAAACACGAATGCGGTATTACACTTATCCGGTTATTAAAACCTCTCAAATATTACCAGTCTAAATACGGCTCGTGGATGTACGGCTTACAAAAGCTGTATTTACTGATGGAAAAACAACACAACCGTGGGCAAGACGGCGCCGGACTGGCAACCTTAAAATTTGATCTGTCTCCCGGCAAAAAATACATTCACCGATTTCGCTCAAATGGAGATTCTCCCATAAAAGAAGTGTTTGCAGAAGTAAATAACTACCACGAAATTATTGAAGAAAAAAATCCTGATTTACTAAAAGATCCGATATGGGCAAAAGAAAATTTACCTTCCGCCGCTGAATTATATTTTGGACACTTACGCTATGGAACTTTCGGAGGTGATGATATTGAATTTGTACAGCCCATTATGAGAGAAAATAACTGGAAATCCAGGAACCTTATTATGGCCGGAAACTTTAATATGACCAACGTAGACGAGTTATTTAAAGTGCTTATTGACCTAGGCCAACATCCCAAAGAGTATTCAGATACGGTTACTGTACTGGAAAAAGTAGGCCATTTTCTCGACGAAGCAAATCAATACCTTTTCCGGCAATATAAAAACGAAGGGATTACCAATAAAGAAATCTCTACCCTTATTGCCCAAAATCTTGATTTGGGCAAAGTATTGCAAGAAGCAAGCAGAGATTGGGATGGCGGATACACTATTGGAGGAATGATAGGCCATGGAGATGCTTTTGTTATGCGTGATCCCTGGGGGATAAGGCCCGGATTTTATTATAAAGATGAAGAAATTGTGGTTGTTGCTTCCGAAAGGCCCGTAATACAAACAGTGATGAATGTTAAGGCCGAATCGATAAAAGAAATAACACCTGGAGGAGCTCTTATTATTAAACGAGACGGCAGCATATTAAATGAAGAGATCCGCGTACCTCAAAAACGAAGTTCCTGTTCGTTTGAAAGAATCTACTTTTCCAGAGGAAGTGACAAAGATATTTATCAGGAAAGAAAACAATTGGGCAGATTACTGATACCCCAAATATTACAAGCCATTAACCATGATTTGGAAAACACCGTTTTTTCTTTCATCCCCAACACATCAGAAACTGCTTTTTATGGAATGGTGGACGAACTTAAAAGTTATCTTTTAAAAGAACAACGAAAAGAAATATTAAAACTGGGCAGCAAGCTTAACGAACAATCGTATGATAAGATTATGTCGAAAAAAGTCCGCGTAGAAAAAATTGCCATTAAAGATATTAAACTCAGAACTTTTATTGCGCAGGATAAAGGACGAAACGACCTGGTAGGGCACGTTTATGATATTACTTACGGCACCGTTCGAGAAAATATTGACACACTAGTAGTAATAGACGATTCCATTGTAAGGGGGACAACCCTAAGAGAGAGTATTTTGAAAATTCTCGACCGTTTAAAACCAAAAAAAATTATTGTGGTTTCATCCTCTCCCCAAATTCGTTATCCGGATTGTTATGGTATTGACATGGCCAAGTTAAACGATTTTGTTGCTTTTAGAGCCGCAATTGCTTTACTCAAAGAGTCGGGGAAAGAAAATATTATTAATGAAGTGTATAAAAAATCAAAGGCTCAGGAAAACCTGCCTAAAGAACAAATTGTAAATTATGTAAAAGAAATTTACAAACCCTTTACTCCTGAACAAATCTCTGCAAAAATTGCTGAAATGCTAAAATCCAAAAACCTCCATGCCGACATTGAGATTGTTTACCAAACCATTGAAAATTTACATGCTGCATGCCCTAACGATACCGGCGATTGGTATTTTACCGGCAAATATCCCACTCCGGGAGGAAACAAAGTGGTCAACAAATCGTTTATCAACTTTATTGAGGGAAAAAATTTACGGGCTTATTAAGTATTTTGTTTGAAGAAACTTTATAACATAACATTGTGTATGAAAGATATAATTTTAAACCGTTTTTTAAGATATATACAAATCGATACCCAATCGGACGAAAATTCCAAAACTTATCCAAGCACACAAAAACAATTGGACTTAGCCCGATTGCTTGAAAAAGAATTAAAAAACTTAGGTTTAGCTGAAGTGGAACTGGACAACTATGGGTATGTTACCGCTACCTTGCCATCGAATATAAAAAAGGATATCCCGGTGATTGGTTTTTTTGCACACATGGATACTGCCCCCGATATAAGCGGCAAAGATGTTAAACCTCAAATTTTTGATAATTACGATGGAAAAGATATCTCCATTAATAAAGAGTTGAATGTTTGTCTTTCGGTTAAAGATTTTCCCGAACTAAAAAATTATACCGGACAAACCATAATCACAGCCAGTGGTGATACCCTCCTTGGCGCGGATGATAAAGCCGGTATTGCCGAAATCATGACCGCTATTGAAACCCTCATCAATAATCCGGAAATAAAACATGGTACCATAAAAGTGGCTTTTACTCCCGACGAGGAAATTGGGAAAGGAGTAGATCATTTTGATATACAAAAATTTGGTGCCGATTATGCTTATACACTAGACGGGGGCCCATTGGGAGAGCTGGAATATGAAAATTTTAATGCCGCCTCGGCAAAAATAAAAATTCAAGGCCGAAATATTCATCCCGGGTATGCTCGTGGAAGAATGATTAATGCCATTTTAGTTGCTGCAGAAATGAATGATATGTTACCCCTGGAGCAACGGCCTGAACTAACCCAGGATTATGAAGGTTTTTTTCATATCATAAGATTTAACGGCACAGTTGAAAATGCAGAAATACAATACATTATTCGCGATCACAACCAGCAGCAGTTCGAACATAAAAAAGAAATAATAAAAAATATTGTTGCACTAACCAATCAGAAATATAATGAGGAAGTGGCTACTCTTGAACTAAAAGATCAATATTACAATATGCGCGAAAAAGTGGAACCCGTGATGCATATTGTAGAGAATGCAAAACAAGCCATGCTAGACCTTGAAATTACACCAGACGTTAAACCCATCCGCGGAGGTACCGACGGTGCAAGATTATCGTATATGGGACTCCCCTGCCCCAATCTTTTTACCGGGGGACATAATTACCATGGCAAATATGAGTTTATCCCGCTTGAATCGATGGAAAAGGCCGTGAAAGTAATGCTAAAAATTATTGAAAAATCGATAACATAAAAAAGCTGCCTCTAAAACAAAGGCAGCTTATATGTTTACTTGTAAAAAAACTATTTGACTCCGGTTTGATAAATGTTTCCAACGTTAGGATCCAAGACGTTCTCTTTTTCGGGTTCTTTTGTTGTTTTATTAGTATTTCCTAAGTTTTTATATTGATTTACTTCCCAGGGTAATGTAAAATGATTTCCTTCATCCCAATGAACATAAGTCGTAGGAGATGATTCAAAATAAGCTCTTACTTCCATTCCTGAATTGGCAGAATAGTAACCCGTTGGAATGGGATTCCCATCGTTTGCTATTATAATATTATCTTCAGATTCGTCAGTTGTATCATAGTTAACATAAAATGGTGTAAGATTATCTGTTCCTGAATTGGTTACATAAAAAATACAAAATCTGAACTAACATTCAAGTTCCATGCACTATGTTCATTAAGATCAGCAGATCCTTCCCAGGTAATCGACAATCCAATTATATCCCCGGGACCTGATGCTCCATGAGTTTCTGCATCAATATTTACAGTAGTATTGTCAATACTTGCAAATAATACATAATCATCAACAGGAATCGTTTTATCTTTACTGTTTATCGTAATATCAATATCTGTATGCGTAGGATTATTAAATTTTACAATATTAATATAGTCCGTCATCGTAACTTGATTTGATCCTCCGTCATTGGTTACCTCAAGGGTAACATCAAAAGTACCGGAGGTGGTATACGTAACGGTAGGATTTTTTTCGGTTGATGTAGCAGGCGTTCCTCCTTCGAAAGTCCATAGCCAATCTGAAGGGCTATTTGATGAGTTATCCGTAAAATTAATAGTTATCGCAGTATTTATTGATGAGCCTTCAGATGCACTAAAAGCAGCATCAGGAGCTTCCTCTTTTTCACAACTAACGAATAGAAAAGAAAAAAGAGCAATCAGGGTTAATGGTAAAAAATAATTCTTCATAACGATTGGGTTTTAATGATTAAAATAAATATAATTTTTAAAAACAAATATAATGCCAAAGGAATCAGATTCTTACAAAAACAAATCCTTTCCCTTTTAAAAATATTGTTTTTTTCAGCATTGTAAGGTGTAATATGTTTTTTATCTCTTCCAAATATTCTTTTGTTTACCTCATTTTTTTAGAAAAAGTTTCCCAAAACTTTAAATGAAAATGATAACTATTATTTTCTTCAAGAATTTTTTTGCCTGATTTAACTTCATCCTCTGGAGTTTTACGATATTTAAGTTTCGTATTGTACAAATATGTTCCTTCAGGATGAAACTGAATGCCCAACACATTTGGATATTGCTGATGGGTTATGGCTTCAATAATTTTACCATCAACGGAGGTGGCAATTACTTTAAGGCCTTTCCCTAATTTCTCTATCGCCTGATGATGGTTACTGTAAACAAGTGGTTGTTTATTTTGATAATAATCACCTACCAAAGGTTTAGTATCCAAAATATTAATTGGATGAAAATTACCAGAGAACAATGTGGTATCCACCCATAAATGATTATTATAATTTCGGTGTTGCTGATGATTATCCTGGTTTAAAATATCTTCAACCAAATACAAGTCATAAATCTCCGAAGGAATATCCTGTACTAAAGTACCTCCTGCGGCAACATTCATAGTTTGCATGCCCAGGCAAATGGCATAAATCAGGTAATCCGGTTTCTTTTCAAGTAAAGGCACAAACTTCGGGTTTTGGCCGCCACCAATTAGATGGAACAAAAAAGATGCCTCAAAATAATGCCGGTAGGGGTCGGTCATTCGGGTCAACAAGTTCATGGGCTCATTGTAAGTCTCAGGAGGTAAATCAGGCCCTCCCATAAAAAGTATTCCATCGCTCCGGTTAAAAATCTCTGTATAAAATGCTGTGCAGCTATTTTTTTGATAAAGATTATTTACATAGATATCGTCATGCACCTCTATTAAAACGATAGGAAGCTCCGTATTTTCTTCGACCAATGAAATAGAACGGGAATAATCGTAAGCCTCTTTTTCATGGTAAACCCCAATAATTTTTAAATCATCCACCTTAACGATCTCCTGATGAACAAGAAAAGTAAAAAGTTTTAAATTATATTCGGTAGGATGCACAAGCACTAAAGTTTTGTCCTGCGGCCACAATTGAATAGATACAAAAAAAATTGTAACAAATAAAAAAAGTTTTCTGGCCATGTTAAATAATAATAACAATTTACGATTTTAATAAAGCATAAATATAGCAATCCTGCAGTTGGTTATTTTTAATGATTGAGTTTTTTAATTTGGCTTCGTGCAGAAATCCGCACTTTTCCAAAACTTTTATGGACGAAATGTTATTCTCAAATACATGAGCAAAAATTCTAACCACCTCAAAATTTTCGAAAGTATAAGCAGTCATTGCTTTTAAAGCATTAGTTGCAATGCCACTGTTCCAGTATTTTTCGCCCACCCAGTAACCAATTTCCGCATTTTTTCTGAATACATCGGTTAAAATATTAATTCCTATCCCTCCTACTGCTTCTTCTTTGTATACAATGGCAAAATTTCTTAATGGTTTTTCCCGGTTTGCAATCTCAATCCATTGTTTTGCAGCCATCTCTGTATAGGGATAAGGAAACTCATCCCTCAAATTATCCCATATTTTTTTTATTATTGGCGTTTTTTACCAACGAACGGATATCTTTGGGCTGCCAGTTACGCAGCGTAATATTTTTGTATTCAATCATTAAAAATCTTATTGGAAATCTAAAGATATTAATTATTTGCTGATTTCATTGTATCCAACGTATGAATTTTGTTATGGAATTAACCTTTTTATTCTATATTTTAGCAAAATAAAAAACCATTTAATGTAAAATTATGGCCGAACAAATTACCAGCGTCCAAAATCCGAAAATTAAAAATATTCTGAGATTACAACAAAAATCATCGGAGCGTAAGAAGCAAAACCTTATTGTTATTGAAGGACTCCGAGAAATAACGCTGGCACTACAATCCGGTATGCAAATAAAATCAATTTTTTTTTGTGCGGAAATTATATCCGAAGATGAAATTATTAAACGTTTCCATCCAATATCTTCGATTTTTGAAATCAGCCTTGATGTTTATAAAAAACTGGCCTATCGTGGTTCTACCGAAGGGTTAATTGCGCTGGGCGAACCAAAATATCTTACATTAAATGAGCTTACGTTACAAAAGAATCCGTTAATTATTGTGTTGGAGTCGGTTGAAAAACCGGGCAACATGGGAGCCATATTACGCACTGCTGATGCTGCCCATGTTGATGCGGTAGTTATTTCCGATCCATTAACCGATATTTATAATCCGAATGTGATTCGGTCGAGTATTGGCTGTGTTTTTACTACTCAGGTTGTCGCATGTTCTTCTGATATAGCTATTACATGGCTTAAAGAAAATAAAATTAAAACGTATGCCGCTTCGTTAACAGCTACTGAAAATTATCATCAAAAAGATTATAAAGGCCCAACGGCTATTGTTATGGGCACTGAAGCATTCGGGCTAACCGAAAAATGGCTAAAAAATACCGATGAACAAATTATTATCCCTATGCGTGGAGCCATCGACTCATTAAACGTTTCAACCTCAACAGCCATTCTGGTTTTTGAGGCTATGCGACAACGAGATTTTAAGCAATAAAAAAGCTCCTTGTCAGGAGCTTGAAGTTGGGTGGAAGATGGGACTCGAACCCACGACCCCTGGAACCACAATCCAGTGCTCTAACCGACTGAGCTACATCCACCATATAATATTTAAGAACTTAAGGTTTACTTCTAACCACAATCCGGTGCTCTAATTCCGAAAAACCTAAAAGCTTTGCTTTGCTGGTTTTTCGAGAATGCTCGGAAAATGAATGAAATCAAAGATTTCAAATTTTTCGGCACCAAACTAAGCTACATCCACCATTTTAGGACTGCAAATATAAACAAGAAATTTTATTTTATACAAAAAACGTGAGAATTTATTCCACTAATCATTTAAAAAAAGTTAAAATATTTTTTATTCAATTGTTTACATGTATTTTTGCCCCTTAAATTTTAAAATATTATTGGTGTGTGGTTAGCTCCTAAAAGAAACGTTAATAACATTGCCGGGTTACAGGTTTTTAACATTCTACGGTTTGTTACTTTTTTAATTATATCCATAGTTTTTACAAAAATAGGACTATCAAAAGAACAAATCGGTTTGTTTGAAATATCTGTATTTATGGCCAGTTTTGCTACATTCTTTTGGGTAACTGGTTTAATTCAGTCCTTTTTATCGTTATTTAGAAAAAACAAAACATTTGGCGGACAGCTGGATGGCAACTTTTCCAAATCTCCTGAGATTTTTAACATCTTTGTACTTTTACTGGTTTTCAGTGTAATTGTTTTTTTTATTGGACTGGCCGTACAAAATAACTTTTCGGTATTTGGTATTAAAGGGAAAGCACCGCTTTTAAATGTTACGCTTTGGTATATTTTCTTAAGTAGCCCGGCCTGCCTGGTCGAATACATTTACATGGTTCAAAATAAATCGGGCAACACCATAAGTTACGCCTACATCACTTACACTTTACAACTGGTAGCCGTTCTGGCTCCGGTTTTATTAGGATATAATATTGTTTGGGCATTGCGTGGTTTGGTCTTTGTTTCTATTGTAAGGAATATTTGGTTGCTAACGTTAATTTATAATTACGCCGAAATAAAATTATCTTTTTCTTATATGAAAGAGATTCTTTTCCTGGCAACCCCTTTAATTTTTAGCACGTTAATTAGTGGTTCGGCACAATACATCGATGGTTTGGTAGTCTCTATACATTATTCTGCTGATGGATTTGCTATTTTCCGTTATGGAGCCAAGGAATTACCATTTGTGGTAATGCTTGCGGCAGGTTTAAGCTCGGCCATGCTCACCGAATTTTCCACCAAAAAAAAGGTGCTTGAGTCGCTTGATGTTCTAAAACGTAAATCACTGCGAATAATGCATTCTATGTATCCGTTAACCATTGTTATGTTGTTATTTGCCAAACCTATTTATCACTTTGTTTTTAACGAAGAGTTTACCCGTAGTGCTGACGTTTTTGTGGTTTACTTATTGGCTATTGCCAGTCGTCTGGTATTTCCTCACACCATTCTTATCGGATTAAAAAAGACTCGAACGATATTGTATGTTTCCATTTTTGAAGTCCTAGTCAATATCTTTTTAAGCCTCTGGTTTGTTAAAGAATACGGAGTAACAGGAGTAGCTGTAGCAACGATTGGGACCTACTTTTTATCTAAAATTATTTTAGTGGCTTACAACTACTTCAAATTAGGGATTAAACCGAAAAAATATATTCCCCTAAAATGGTATATATTTTACAGTTCCGTTTTATTAATTCTATTTATTTTAATCGACCATCAAATCATTGTAATATAATTCTAAAGACATTTTGACAGTAAATATCACACAAATATCTTAGGTATATATTTTGATAAAAAGAAAAAAACAAAAAAGAGAAATTATGAATATCGCAAGATCATCTAACCCGGTTTTATCGAAAACGGCTTTTAATAGCAGGTCTTATGCAACAACGTACACCGAAACCATGACATTAAACGGAACGATCAACAAGTCGGTTGCCATGTTATTGCTTGTTATTGTAGGAGCTCTGTATACATGGAATATGTTTTTTGGAGCAACAAATATCGAAGCAGGATCTGCACTGGTTTCCAAATGGATTGCAATTGGGGGCATTGGTGGTTTTATAGCTGCTTTAATTACCATTTTTAAACGTAGCTGGGCATATATTACTGCACCCATTTATGCCATTCTGGAAGGTTTATTCTTAGGTGCTGTCTCGGCATTTTTCGAAGCCTCCTATCCGGGCATTGTTATCCAGGCTATTGCGCTCACTTTTGGAACAATGTTCATTTTGCTACTAGGATACCGAACAGGTATGATTAAAGTTACTAAAAAATTCCGCGCAGGAGTTATAGCAGCTACCGGTGCGGTTGCATTAGTATATTTTATCTCTATAATCTTATCCTTTTTTGGTGTAAACAATTTAATCATCCACAGCAACGGAATTTTAGGGATTGGTATAAGTTTGGTAATAGTTGGTATAGCAGCCCTGAACCTGGTTCTTGATTTTGATTTTATTGCCAAAAGTTCCGAAGCAGGATTACCTAAATTTATGGAATGGTACGCTGCATTTGGATTAATGGTAACGCTTATATGGCTTTACATTGAACTACTAAGATTATTATCCAAATTTGCCAGCAGAGATTAACAATCACTCACAATATTACTAATCCGGGTTAACCCGGATTTTTTTATATTATAAACTCCACGTGGCAAATCATTCAAATACTAAATTATAGCTAATTTTATTTTAAAAATTTACTGCTTTGTTCTATTTTTACCATCCTAATAAAAAAACCGCTCCTATGAGTTCATTAGAAAAACATTTCGAACCCTTTAAGAAAAATATTGTGGGTTTTAATGCAACTTACAACTCACCTTACGGTGAACAAAAAATAATTTATGCCGACTGGATTGCCAGCGGAAGACTTTATGAACCTATTGAACGTAAAATGCTTGAGCAATTTGGCCCTTACGTTGCGAATACACATACCGAAACTAGCGAAACAGGGACTTTAATGACACATAGTTATCATCATGCACAAAAATTAATTAAAAAGCATGTAAATGCAGGGCCTAATGATGTATTAATCCAGGCAGGATTCGGAATGACATCTGTAATCAATAAATTACAACGAATTTTAGGGTTGAAAGGATGTGGTCTTTTACGAAATAAGAAGTGTTTAAAAGAAATGGAACGCCCGGTTGTTTTTCTAACGCACATGGAACATCATTCCAACCAAACCTCCTGGTACGAAACCTATTGTGATGTTGTAATTATTGAACCCGATGAAAACTTACTGGTTGATCCGGAAAAATTGCGCGAGAAACTTGAAGAATATAAAGACCGAAAATTAAAAATTGGTTCATTTTCAGCAGCCTCAAATGTTACCGGTGTTAAACCACCCTATTATAAATTAGCTAAATTAATGCACGAATTTGATGGACTCTGTTTTGTCGATTTTGCAGCTTCTGCTCCTTACGTAGAAATTAACATGCATCCGAAAGATCCGATGGAGAAACTGGACGCTATCTTCTTTTCTCCTCACAAGTTCCTAGGTGGCCCGGGAACCGCAGGTATCATGATCTTTGATTCGAACTTATACAACAACAAAGCTCCCGATAATCCTGGCGGAGGTACCGTTGATTGGACCAATCGTTGGGGTGAATATAAATATATTGATGATATTGAATCACGAGAAGATGGAGGGACACCTGGATTTTTACAAGCCATAAGATCTGCTTTAACCGTTGAGCTCAAAGACAATATTGGAGTTAAAAATATGGAACAACGAGAAAAAGAACTTATTCCAAGAGCTTTTAAAGGGCTAAAGGCAATCCCCGGGGTTAAAATTCTAGCCGAAAATGTAATGGACCGAATAGGTGCACTTTCATTTTATATCGAAGATGTACATTATAACCTGGTGGTTAAATTGTTAAGCGACAGATATGGAGTACAGATGAGAGGCGGTTGTGCTTGTGCCGGAACATATGGCCATTATCTGTTAAATGTCACCCATAATTATTCACGCAAAATTACCGAACTAATCAATCATAGAGATTTATCGCAAAAACCTGGGTGGATACGATGGTCCATTCATCCTACAACAAGTAACCAGGAAATCGATTATATTATAAATGCTGTAGCGGAGATTGCAAAAAATCATCAAAAATGGATTAAAGATTATCATTATAATAAGCATAACAATGAATTTATTCATCATAAATTTGTAGGAAAACAAAAGCATAATCTCGATAATTGGTTCGCTTTGAAATAATTTCGACAAAAAAGAGTTGTATTATTTTGTATTTTTGATAACAATAATTAATTTTGCAGACCATTAAGTTTAATTTTGTAGTTAATCGTATTGCATAATATAAAGGAGTTTTACAATGAGAAAAGGAATACATCCGGACAATTACAGGTTGGTGGTTTTTAAAGATATGTCGAATGGTGAGACTTTTATTACAAGATCTACTGCACCATCAAAAGAAACCATTAAAATGGAAGATGGTGTTGAATATCCATTAATTAAAGTTGAAATTTCAAATACCTCTCACCCATTTTATACAGGTAAGATGAAACTTGTTGATACTGCCGGACGTGTAGATAAGTACATGAACAAATATAAAAAGCATGTAAAAAAATAAATCATCATACACGTAAGAAAATATTGAAAGCTCCGACAATCGGAGCTTTTTTTGTTTAAATTTGTATGGAAACTTCATAAACTTTTTACCTATGAATTACATATTATTCGACGATAAAAGCTGGCAAAACTTATTACCACTTACTTTTACCAAACCTGTTGGCGAAATAAGAACTGGAATTCTTACCCTAAAAGAAAAATGGGAAAAAATGCTTCAAAGCCCGGTATCCTATAAAACAGAAGATTATCTCTCCGAAAAGTATACCATAAAGGTTGCCACTGAAAATATACTCATCAATGGTTCGGTAATACCCAATAAAAATCTCATTGAAGAAATCCAACAACTTGACACCAATAAAGCTTTGGTTGCAGGCAAAAAGATACTGGCACTAAAAATAAACAAAGATCAGCTTCCCAATTTCAATCCTTTTTCAATAGAAAGTTTTGAAAAGAAAAATTTTTCGTCGGAATTTATTTCTATTGAATGGCCTTGGGATATTTTTAAGCTAAATGAGATAAATATAAAAACAGATTTTAATCTTATTACTAAAAATAAAAAATCAAAGCCATTAAGCAACTCAAATAACATATTAGCAGAAGAAAATATTTTTATTGAAGAAGGAGCAAAAATTGAGTTTGCCACCCTAAATGCCTCAAAAGGGCCTATTTATATTGGAAAAAATACAGAAATTATGGAAGGGAGCATCATAAGGGGGCCATTTGCTTTATGTGAACATGCCGTAGTTAAAATAGGAGCCAAAATATATGGGCCCACCACCATTGGACCCTATTCAAAAGTAGGTGGAGAAATTAATAACGCTGTAATTATTGGATATTCCAATAAAGCACACGATGGATTTTTAGGAAACTCCGTAATTGGAGAATGGTGTAACCTGGGAGCCGATACGAACAATTCAAACCTTAAGAACAATTATACAGAAGTACGTTTGTGGAATTATGAAAAAGAACGATTTATTAAGACCGGCTTGCAATTCTGTGGTTTAATTATGGGCGATCATTCCAAATGCGCTATAAATACCATGTTTAATACCGGAACCGTAATTGGGGTTAACGCCAATATCTTTGGCGGTGGATTTCCGCGGAATTTTATTCCTTCCTTTTCATGGGGTGGAGCGCAAGGGTTTACTATTTATGGATTGGATAAAGCATTTGAAGTAGCTGAAAAAGTTATGGAACGCAGGAATAAAATTTTAGATGATAAAGAGAAAAAAATACTAAGCTATATCTTCGAAAAAACTTCAAAATACAGAATGTATTAAATTTTTGCTGCCAAAATTTTGCATTAAAAACTTTTGGCATAGTGATTGCTAATTCTATTATCCTAATAAATTTATTATGTGTACTGCCATTTTGTCTTTACATTAAAACCATTTTAACATAGGAATTTAGTATATGAGTGATAAATATGAATTCAGAAATAAAAACATGAATATTTTCTTTGCAGGGGATATGGAGGCCGATGGAGATTTTATTCCCTTAATTTCAGATGATGAAGATGATGTGGATATGAAAAAATCTGAAATGCCCAAAGAACTACCAATTCTACCTTTACGAAATACCGTTCTTTTCCCGGGAGTAATCTTGCCCATTACCGTAGGTCGAAAGAAATCAATAAAATTGGTTAATGATATCTACAAAGGAGACAAAATTATTGGTACCGTAGCCCAAAAAGATGCCAGAGTAAATGAACCTGAAGAAAAGGATATTTATAAAACAGGGACCGTTGCGCATATTCTAAAAGTACTTGAAATGCCCGATGGAAGTACATCTGTTATTATCCAGGGACGCCAGCGTTTTAAAATTAATAAAATGGTTCAAGATGAACCATTTCACAAAGCAACCGTTACATTGCTTGATGATGCGCTACCAAAAGATGATAGTCGCGAATTTGAGGCTATTGTTGGTTCATTGAAAGATTTATCTTTGCGTATTATCAAGCTATCCAGCCATATTCCGCCCGAAACGTCATTTGCGGTAAAAAATATTGAAAACCCTAAGTTCCTGGTAAATTTTATTTGCTCTAACAGTGATATCGAGATTAAAGAAAAACAGAAACTTATTGAAATTGAAGATCTAAAACAACGCTCAATACAGCTTCTTGAACTGATAAGTAAAGAAGTACAAATGCTGGAACTTAAAAATGATATCCAAAGCAAAGTAAAAACCGATTTAGACCGGCAGCAACGAGAATACTTATTACACCAGCAAATGAAAACCATTCAGGATGAGCTGGGAGGAAGCCCTATTGACCAGGAAATTGAAGAGTTAAAGAAACGGGCTAAAAATAAAAAATGGAACAAAGAGGTAGCCGAAATTTTTAACAAAGAGCTTAAAAAAATGCACCGGTTAAATCCTGCAACGGGCGAATATTCTGTTCAGCTTAATTATTTGCAAACATTGCTTGACTTACCATGGAACGAATTTACCCAGGATAACTTTGACTTAAAAAGAGCTTACAAAATTTTGGATGAAGATCATTTTGGATTGGAGAAAGTTAAAGACCGTATTTTAGAATATCTGGCTGTTTTAAAACTAAAGGGTGATTTAAAATCGCCGATTCTTTGTTTGTATGGTCCTCCGGGAGTTGGCAAAACATCGCTTGGAAAATCTATTGCTAAAGCACTGGATCGGAAATATGTAAGAATGTCGTTGGGAGGATTACACGACGAAGCAGAAATCCGGGGGCACCGAAAAACTTATATCGGGGCCATGCCAGGCCGTATTATTCAAAACATTAAAAAAGCAAAATCGGCAAACCCTGTTTTTATTCTCGATGAAATTGACAAGGTAAGTAATGATTTTCATGGCGATCCGGCTTCGGCGCTGCTCGAAGTTTTAGACCCTGAGCAAAACAGTTCTTTCCATGATAATTACCTGGAACTGGAATTCGATCTTTCAAACGTAATGTTTGTGGCAACTGCCAATACCTTATCAACCATTAGCCCTGCATTACGCGACAGGATGGAAATGATTGATATTAGTGGTTATATTGTAGAAGAAAAGATTGAAATTGCTAAAAGACACTTAATACCAAAACAATTAAAAGCGCATGGCGTAAAAAAATCACAGGTTTCATTTAGCAAAAAAGTGCTCGAATATATTATCGAAAATCATACTCGCGAATCGGGGGTAAGAACCTTAGATAAAACCCTGGCAAAAGTTATTCGTAATATTGCACGAAAAATTGCATTGGAAGAAAAATTTAACAAATCACTAAGCATTAGTGATACTAAAGAAATATTAGGCCTCCCCGAATTTTCAAAAAAAAAATATCAGGGCAATAATTTTGCGGGTGTTGTTACCGGATTAGCCTGGACTGCAGCAGGGGGTGAAATTTTATTTATTGAAAGTAGCCTAAGTAAAGGAAAAGGGAAATTAACCCTTACCGGCAATTTGGGCGAAGTGATGAAAGAATCGGCTGTAATTGCTTTAGAGTATATTAAATCGCATGCCGATGAATTAGAAATACCACAATCGGCTTTCGAAAACTGGAACATACATATTCACGTACCCGAAGGAGCAATTCCAAAAGACGGCCCGTCGGCAGGAATTACCATGGCAACATCTATTGCTTCTATTTTTGCACAACGCAAAGTGAAAAACAAAATAGCTATGACAGGCGAAATAACCCTTCGTGGTAAAGTATTGCCTGTTGGTGGTATTAAAGAAAAAATCCTTGCAGCTAAACGTGCTAATATTACCGATATTATTTTGTCAGAAGAAAATAAAAAGGACATTGCTAAAATTAAAGATATTTATCTAAAAGGATTAAACTTCCATTTTGTAAAAGAAATTATGGATGTTTTAAATATTGCGCTTCTAAAAGAGAGGGTAAAAAAACCATTAAAAATTAATGAATAACTTGACAAATAATTTTTATTCATTAAATTTATCTGTTAAACAGATGTGTAATTCTTAAAATTATGAAACAAGTATGATGTAACATAATCGTTAAAACACACAGCAATGATTATTTTACATCATGCGGTTCCATCTGACAATTGAATTATAAATAATAAACAAATGAAAATGGGAGCAGGTCTTTTTTGGGGAATTTTACTCATTCTTATTGGCTTAGGAATAGTAATTCGTGTTGTGTTCAACATCGATTTCCCGCTGATAAAATTTATTATTGCCTTTTTCTTTATCTTTATTGGTATTAAAATTCTTATTGGAAACTACAATTTTTCGTCTGGTAAAGCCGACGAAGAGACAACAATCTTTAGCGAAAGCAAGGTGCAAGGGCTGGATGAAAATTTTAAAGAATATAGTGTAATTTTTGGAAGTACGATTATTGATTTAAGAGACATTGACTTAACGAAAGGCTCAAAAGAAATAAAAATCAACACCATTTTTGGAAGTTCTGTGGTAAAAATTAATGAAAACACACCGTTAAAAATAAAAACGGATGCAGCTTTTGCTTCGGCAAAATTACCTAATGGAAATACCGCTGCTTTTGGAACAGGCCGATACGAAAATGAACTTTTCAGAAAGGATACCAACCATATTTATATTAAAGGGGATGTTGTATTCGGTAGCCTTGAAATAAAAAGCTATTAATTTATTATAAAAAACTAAAGAACAGGGAGCTCTAAGTAGCTCCCTATTTTGTATTTATCACTTTCGCATATAATCAAAAGCCTTATCGATAGAATCTTTTACCTTGGTTAAACCTTCTTCAATCCCATCTTTCATTTTATGCCAGTTCCCATCTTGTGATTTTTTCATGTCAGCAAACTTTTTTTCTAACGATTGCTTATATTCTTTAATATGTTCAATTTGATCATTAATCTTCACCTTTAAATCTTCGCTGGCATGTTTAGCTTTTTCTTCCAGCTCATCGATTTTTTTTGTAGCATCCTGGATCCACAACTCTGCTTTTTCGTAAAATACTTGTTTATCATTATTTACTTCAGCTAAAAATTCTTCAAATTCCATTACCAACGATTCCCATTTATCCTGGCCGGCTTTCTTTAATTGATCAAATTTTTGCTCCAGTTCTTCTCTTTGTTTTTTTAGCGAATCGAGCCTTTCATCTACTTCCTTCATGTTTTTTTCAGCATTTAGCTTTGTTTCCAATGCCTTAGCTTCAAGCTCATAAATTTTGGATAGTAGTTGTTTAACAATAATTTCTGCTCTTATTTCATAATCTTTTCTTTCTTGTTCTTTCTTCTCTTTCATATCCTTTATATTTTTTTATTAATTCAAATATATTATTAATTTTTTGCCATAAAATCAAGTTTTACACGATAAATTTGCTTTACGATTTGTTTTTCCATTATTTTAAAAAAACAAAAAATAATGATGATGATTTCAAAAAATCAAACTGGCCGTAATATAGATAACACTAAATCCAAAGCAATTGTTTCCCTGGTACCTTCCATTACAGAATTATTATTCGATTTAAGTTTAAACAAAGAAGTAGCCGCAATTACCAATTATTGTATTTATCCTAAAAAAGAAGTAACGCAAAAACCAAAAATCGGAGGGCCTAAAGACATAGACATACAGAAAATTTTAGCCCTAAATCCGGACTTAATCATCGCCTCAAAAGAGGAAAACAATAAACAACAAGTTGAATTCCTCATGAATCATTGTAAAGTGTATGTAAGTGATGTTAAAAATTTTACTGATGCGCTTACTTTAATTCAGGATATTGGTATTATTACTCATCAAAAAGAAAATGCAGATAACCTTATAAAAAGTATAAAAAATAAATTTAGCGAGTTACAAATCCCGGCAACAAAAAGAAAAAGAGTCGCATACTTAATTTGGAAAAATCCTTACATGACAATTAATAATGATACATATATTCATCACATGCTTTTATTAGCTGGTTTAGACAATGTTTTTGCAGACAGAAAAAACCGGTATCCCGAAATAACTATACAAGAAATAGAAACACAAAATCCGGATTATATATTTCTATCATCCGAACCCTATTCGTTTAAAGATGTACATGTTCATCAGTTTAATGAAATTTTCCCTAACACAATTATTAAACGTGTCGATGGTAAAATATTTTCATGGTATGGTTCACATTTAATAAAAGCACCTGATTATTTCAAACATTTGTTATAAGTTTGTTGCATATTCAATAAATAACAATAATGATTACTAAAAATAAAAATAATGAATAAAATAGCCGTTTTCCCGGGATCCTTTGATCCATTTACTGTTGGCCATGAATCCATTGTTAACCGAGCTTCTAAACTTTTCGATAAAATATATATTGCCATTGGCTATAATGCCCAGAAAGATGCTTTTTTTTCATTAAATGATAAGATTAAATTCATAAACCAGGTTTTTGAAGACAATCCCACCATTGAAATTACTCACTTTGAAGGCCTTACTATTGACTTGTGTAAAAAACTCAATGCCAATTATATTTTACGGGGACTACGTACATCGGCTGATTTTGAATATGAACGAGCCATTGCACAAGTAAACAAAGCAATGTCGCATGGAATTGATACGGTGTTTTTTCTTACCATGCCCGAACATACCCCGATTAATTCATCTATTGTTCGCGATATTTTGCGCCATGGAGGCGATGCAAGCAAATTTATTCCCGCTAAAATAAATATTAAAAATTTTCTTAAAAATAAATAAAATGTGGGTTAAGTTTCTTTCTCTGTTTTTCATTATTGTCCCTTTGTTTACACAAGGTAAACAGGTTGTATTAAAAGGGAATATAGCCGAATACCCGGAAAAAAAAATTTCTTTTTTTACCTACGATGATCAAATTACCTATACGGAAAAAAAACTTTGCTCAACAATTACCGACGAAAACGGAGAATTTACCTGCACTTTTGATATAAAACAAACTACTTATGTTTTTTTGCACCTGGGCATTTACGAAGCATATGTTTTTATAGAACCGGGGGAAGAATATAAATTATTATTTCCTGAGATACAGAAAAAAAAACTTATTGATGAGTTAAATCCTTATTTTGAGCCTGTAATATATCATCTTGGAATTGAAGAAACATCGGAAAATGAACTAAATTATCAATTGGCCTTTTTCGATGAAGTGTACAGCAAAATGATGAATGACAATGCATATCTAATCTACTCCAAATCAAAAAAATTGAATGTAGACCATGAGTTAAACAAAGCAGATTCATTATTTACCGATTTTCATCATCCTTTTTTTAATGATTTCAAAACATACCGATTTGCCTCTTTCAGACATCTTTCATACCAGGAAAAAACAAAAAGCATTTCGAACACCTATTATCTTAATAACAAAGTTCTTTATCACAATCCGGCTTACATGGAACTATTTAATCAGGTTTATGATGAATATTTTCAATATTTTGGACGCACCCATTATGGCAAAAAAATTTATAAAGATATAAATGAACAAAAAAGTATCACTGCATTAAAAAACACTTTAGGCCAGGATTCTGTATTAAACAATGATACACTTAAAGAACTGGTAATTTTAAAGTGTTTGCACGATGAATTTTACAATGATGATTTTTCGCGCAACGCCATGTTGGTTGTTTTAGATTCTTTAGCAATGCAAACCAACATTCCGGAACACCATAAAATAGCACAAAACATAAGATCTAAAGTTACCAAACTTATGGTTGGCTTTAAACCTCCTGCTTTTAATTTATATACAAAAGATAGCAGCTTGGTTTCGCTCGATTCGTTTAAAGGAAAATATGTTTACCTCGGATTTTGTACTACCGTTAGTTATGCCTGCATTCAGGAATTTGATAAGTTAGAACGGCTCAACGAATTACACAAAGATCATTATGAAATTGTAATTATTTCTATGGACGAAAGCCTACCCCACATGAAAAGGTTTGTGGAAAAAAAAGGTTACAGTTATACTTTTCTCCATTATGGTAATCAGCCCGAGGTGTTTAAAGATTATGATATCAGGGCTTTCCCAACCTATTATTTTATCGATAAAGAAGGGAAACTTTCTATGTCGCCAGCACCGGCACCCGACGAAAATTTAGAACAATATATTTTCCAAATATTAAAGGATGCTGGAGATCTTTAAAGCTTCTTATGAAGTAATTACTCCTCCCGATTGTAATACCTCAATAATCGAAGGAAAAGTGTTACTGATTATTTGAGGAAGATCATTTTTTGTCATCCACTGCACTAAAGTAATCTCCTCTTCAATCTGCGGTTTTAATTTTCCATTTCCACTATGAGCCATCTCATACCAATACGTTTTCTTTAAAATAGGCTGATTTCCTAGATTATAAGTGTGCCAGGTTATTACAAGCTGTTTTTTTATATACAAGCCGGTAATTCCACATTCCTCCTCTACTTCCCGTAAGGCTCCTTTTTCTGGTGGTTCAGGCTTTTCCAATTTTCCTTTAGGCAAATCCCACTTTCCTCTTCGAAAAATAACTAAAAATCTTTCATCCGGAGTCTTTACCAACCCTCCAGCTGCTTCTATAATGGTAAAAAACGATCTAAACTGATTAAAAACAAAATCTATATCAGAATAAATAATATACAGTATTTGAATATTCTCATTGTTGACAAATTCATCAATAACTTGCTGGAGCAAAGATTTATTTTTGAAAAAATGTTTAATAATTTTTGCATTTTCTTCCAGATGGTTAGCATAATCAACAAAAAAAACGATTCTTTGATTATAAAAAACTTTATACATTTGCGGCATGAAACATTTAGAACAAAAAGTTGCACAATCGTTATTGCAAATTAAAGCAATAAAGTTGCAACCAGCAAATTCGTTTACCTGGGCTTCAGGCTGGAAATCTCCAATTTACTGCGACAACAGAAAAACCTTATCATATCCTGAAATTAGAAATCTCCTTAAGGAAAATTTTGCACAGGTGGTTACTGAAAAATTTGACAAACCCGACTTTATTGCCGGGGTAGCAACCGGAGCTATTGCTATTGGAGCCCTGGTAGCCGATGCCTTAAACCTTCCTTTTGTGTATGTTCGCCCAAAACCTAAAGAGCATGGCTTAGGAAACCAAATTGAAGGAGAAATTCCGGAAGGAAAAAAAGTAGTCGTAATCGAGGACCTGATTTCAACCGGCAAAAGCAGCCTTAAAGCGGTTGAGGCACTTCGTAACCAGAATATCAAAGTAATTGGAATGGTGGCTATTTTTACCTATGGTTTTAAAATAGCCGAAGACAACTTTAAAAAAGCAAATATTTCATTAAAGACATTGTCAAATTACAATCAACTATTACAATTTGCACTACAAACCGGATATATCAAAGAATCTGATTTGGAAACATTAAACCAGTGGAGAGAGAACCCTGAAGTGTGGGGTAAATAAAACTGTGGTAATTAAAAATTAAAGAAATGAGCAAGTATACCAGCAAAATTGGGAAAATAAATAAGCAGGACCAGTTAATTTTTGATTTTCTATCTGATTTCAGAAATTTAGAAAGTATAATTCCTAAAGATAAAATTTCAGATTTTGAAGCAACAGAAGATCGGTGTAAATTCAAGATGGAAGGAATTGGTGAAGCCGGACTCAAAACCATTGAAAAAGAACCTAATAAATTAATTAAAATAACCAGCGACGAGAAAGCTCCTTTTGGATTTAGTTTTTGGATTCAGCTTAAACCTATTGAGCAGGAAGAAAACACAACCGCTATTCGTTTAACAATTGATGCCCAACTCAATCCCATGATGAAAATGATGGTGGGGAAACACCTGCAAACAGGAATCGATTCGTTGGTTGATCATATGGTTACTTTTTTTAACGAAAAAGTAAAAGAAGAATAATTTGTAGGTTAAATTAAAAATTCAATTTCTTTAATTTCGAATTCTTTTGTCTCGTTCTCCGAGGTTAAAATTTGCAAATGCCCGTACTCATTAACTCCGGTTATTTTTGCACGATAAATCCGGTTATTCCAACGAAACATATAAAAGTTATTAAAACGATATAAACTTTCAATATATTTCCGGTTGATTTCATTCATGTGTCCGGATTGTAATTTCTGGTAATTTTTTTTAATGTGATGCCTAACAGACACCAATTCATCTTCAATAGAATAATTTTTCCCTGTTATCTGTTTTAAAGAAACCGGATTAGGGGCATTGCTAAAAAATTGTTCTTGATTCAGATTCAACCCAATGCCTGCAACAGAATAATTTATCATTGAGCCTTTTATACTATTTTCAATAAGTATGCCGGCTAATTTTTTATCTTTATAATAGATATCATTAGGCCACTTAATTTTTATATCAGCCAATTTTGAGGAAACATATTCAAAAAGTCCCAATGAAATAACTTTCGAAAGCATATAGTGATGCTGAATGGATAAAAAATGAGGAAGTAAAATGATGCTAAAAGTAAGATTTTTCCCTTTCTCGCTCTCCCACGTATTTTGTCCTAACCCTCGTCCTGCCTTTTGATCGTATGTATAAACAATAGTTCCCTCCTCAATATTTTCCGATTGTAATAATTGAGCAGCATAAGAATTTGTTGAATCGGCCGAAGGTAATGTTATAATTTTATCCCAGGGTTTCATTCCAAAAATTTTTATAAAAATAGAACGAAATTACAAAACAATGACAATATAGTAAAAAAACTGACAAATTCTTATATAAAATCATCTTTACTTCGTAAAAAAATGCCATTTTTACGCACCAAACCAAAGCATGCTCTTTTTGTTTTAAAAGGAATGGTTTTTGATAAACTGAACAAACAATAACTTAAACACAAACAGAGTTTTAAAATTATAATGTAAAATCATTACCTTTGTCAAAAAATAAATTTTAATGATAAATAAACAAGCAAAAGATTATAGTACGGAAGAGTTAATAGATGCAATAATTGAAGGGATACATAAGAAAAAAGGAAAAGACCCTGTAAGTTTAGACTTAACTAATATTGAAAATACATTTTGTAACAATTTTATTGTCTGTCATGGAGATTCGAACACCCAGGTAGAAGTACTGGCAGACGCTGTAGAAGAAAATGTTAGAGAAACACTGGGATTAAAAGCCTGGCATAAGGAAGGCCTTGAAAACGCTACATGGGTACTGCTCGATTACGCCGATGTAATTGTTCATATTTTCCAGCATGAATATCGAAATTTCTATAAACTGGAAGATTTATGGGCAGATGCAAAGCTTACCCATTACAAAGATGTTGTAAAATAATTTTAAAGGAGAATAAAAAGAATGACAGATAATAAAGGATCGTTAAACAATAACAATCAAAATAAACACAATAACAATTCAAAAAACACCAATAATAAAGGCGGAAAACCCAAATTTAATATTTATTGGGTTTATGGATTGATTGCTTTAACTTTAATTGGGCTTCAACTATTTAGCTTCTCTCCCGGGCCTAAAGAAATTTCCATGCAGGAATTTGAGCGCGATATGCTCAAGAACGGAGATGTAGAAAAAATTGAGGTAATCAATAAAGAGAAAGCAAATATTTATATTAAAAAAGACCGTCTGAATGATGCGCGATATAAAGATTTATTTGACAATAGCTTTTCCAGCGTATCGCAAGATGGCCCTCACTTTTTCTTTACCATTGGGTCTATCGAATACTTTGAGCGATGGTTAAGAGAAGCACAAGACAAATACCTGGATGGCGAATATATTGAAGTGAGTTACAAAACACAACCCAACTATTTGCGTGATATTATTGGTTGGTTATTACCTATTTTCATTATTCTGGCTATTTGGATTTTTATTGTTCGCAGAATGTCGAAAGGCGGAGGGCCTGGTGGTGCTGGAGGTAATATTTTTAGTGTAGGAAAATCAAAAGCCCAACTATTTGATAAGGAAAGTAATATTAAAATTGATTTTAAAGATGTTGCCGGACTGGAAGAAGCAAAGGTTGAAGTACGTGAGATTGTTGACTTCTTGAAGAAACCAAAAAAATATACCGATTTAGGGGGAAAAATCCCTAAAGGAGTATTACTCGTAGGACCTCCCGGAACCGGAAAAACATTGCTTGCAAAAGCAGTTGCGGGCGAAGCAAATGTTCCATTCTTTTCCATGTCTGGATCCGATTTTGTTGAAATGTTTGTTGGAGTTGGCGCCTCCAGGGTTCGCGACCTCTTTAAACAAGCTAAAGAAAAAGCACCCTGTATTATCTTTATTGATGAGATTGATGCTATAGGCCGGGCTCGAGGAAAAAATCCTAATTTTGGTTCTAATGACGAACGCGAAAACACCCTGAACCAGCTATTAACCGAGATGGACGGTTTTGGAAACAATGTGGGTGTAATCATCATGGCCGCTACCAACCGTGCCGATATTCTTGACCGTGCTTTATTACGTGCCGGACGTTTCGACCGGCAGGTACATCTGGAACTACCAGATATTAACGAGCGAAAAGAAATTTTTAAAGTACATCTAAAACCAATAAAATTAGAAACCAATTTAGATGTTGATTTTCTGGCGAAACAAACTCCGGGATTTTCCGGTGCCGATATTGCCAATGTTTGTAACGAATCGGCTTTAATTGCAGCACGAAAAAGCAAGAAGGTAGTTGAACGACAAGATTTTCTTGATGCCGTAGACCGTATTGTTGGAGGACTGGAACGTAAAAGTAAAATCATTTCTAAAGAAGAAAAAAGAACCATTGCTTTCCACGAAGCAGGCCATGCCACGGTAAGCTGGTTGCTCGAACATGCAAGCCCGCTGGTAAAAGTTACCATTATCCCACGCGGACGAGCTTTAGGTGCTGCATGGTATTTGCCCGAAGAAAGACAAATTACTACCCGCGATCAGCTAATTGATGAAATGTGTGCCGCATTAGGGGGCCGTGTTTCTGAAGAGTTAATGTTTGGAAAAGTATCCACCGGAGCCATGAACGATCTGGAAAAAATTACCAAACAAGCCTATGCAATGATAGCCTATTTTGGCATGAGCAAAAAAGTAGGCCATGTTAGTTTTTACGATTCTACCGGACAAAACGAAATGTCATTTACCAAACCATATAGTGAAAAAACAGCTGAGTTAATTGACCAGGAAGTTAAAGATTTAATTGAAGAAGCTTATGTCCGTGCTTTTGAAATACTTAAAAAACATAAAAAGGGATTAACCCAACTTGCCGAACAGCTGCTTGAAAAAGAAGTTATCTTTACCGAAGACATGGAAAAAATATTTGGGAAAAGGCCATGGAAATCAGCTCAGGAAAAGAGAGAAGAACTGGCTGAAAAACGAAAAGAAAAAAAGAAAGAGTTATTAAATGAATTAAACGGCAAAGAACAACAAGATAAAGATCAGAAAGAAGAAATAAAAGAAGAAGACAAAAACAAAAAAGATCAATCAGCAAAAGGAGATGCTGAGGAAAAAAATAAGAATGAATAACCAGATAAATCCCAAGTATCTTGAATAACATAATACAACGCACCATTACAGGAATTGTTTTTTTAACACTTGTAATTGGTGCTATTATTTTTCATAAAATTAGTTTTTTCATATTATTCGAACTAATAATTATCTGTTCGATGTATGAATTTTATTCATTGGCCGAAAAAGAAAACTATAAACCTCAAAAATTATACGGAATTATTATAGGGGCAATAACTTTTGCAGCTAACTTTTTTTATGTTAACCAAAATATCGGATCAAAAGTATTTCTTCCTTTAATTATTCTAACGGCAGGAATCTTTATTTCTGAACTATATCGTAAATCAGAAAAAAAACTGGCTGATGTAGGTTTTACATTACTTGGGATTATCTACATTGCTTTACCCTTATCATTAACTAATTACATGGTTTTTGAAAATGGAAATTACCATTGGAAACTTCTTTTAGGCTTTTTTATGCTAACATGGATTTTCGATACTTTTGCCTATATTCTCGGAATATCATTTGGCAAACATCGATTGTTTGAACGTATTTCTCCCAAAAAATCATGGGAAGGATTTATTGGGGGAGTAATTTTTACAACCATTGCATCCTATCCTATCTCTTTGATATTTCCGGAATTAAATCTGATGCAATGGGTAATAACAGCTATTATTGTTTCGGTTGTTGGAACCTATGGTGATTTGGTTGAGTCTTCATTTAAGCGCAGTCACGACAAAAAAGACTCTGGGAAAATGTTACCTGGACATGGTGGTATATTAGATCGTTTTGATGCTATCTTATTTTCCTTGCCTGTGTTTTATATTTTTCTTCAATTAATTTATTAAAATTCTTAAATTTGTATCAAAACAATATCCAATGAAAATTCATAAAGAAGGTATTTCTATACTTGTTATACTCTTTATTTTTTTAATAGGGATTAACCTGGGAGTATACTATCTGGTTGGAAGTAATACAATTTACAACTGGATAACTGTTATTGTAACTGTTTTACTATATAGTTTTGTAGGATTCTTCTTCAGAAATCCTCGCCGAAAAGTAATTGTTGATGACAAAAAAATATTCGCTCCGGCTGACGGAGAAGTTGTAGCTGTTGAACAAACAAATGAAGGCGAATATTTTAAAGACCAACGGATTCAGGTTTCTATTTTTATGTCGATATGGGATATTCATATTAACTGGTTTCCTATTGGAGGGATCATCAAATATTTTAAATACCATCCCGGTAAATATTATGTAGCCCGTTTGCCCAAATCATCTACTGAAAATGAACGAACAACGGTAGTTATTGAAGATGATAAAAAACGTCAGATTTTAGTGCGACAAATTGCAGGAATCGTAGCACGGCGAATAATATCTTATGCCCATAAAGATTTAAAAGTAAAACAAAATGGTGAACTGGGATTTATCCGTTTGGGCTCCCGCTTAGATGTTTTTTTACCGCTCGATGCAAAAGTAAAAGTCAAACTTGGCGAAAAAACCCAGGGTTCACTAACAGTGATTGCCGAATTTAATTCATAGCAGAATTAATCAAAATAGTTATCAATATTTATTCGGTGCAACTTATCATCTTCAAAAATAAAGGTATATTTTGTTCCGTCACCAATCATTTCGAGGGTATCAGTGGTCATATTAAATGGATTTGAAAATCGGTTTTGAAAATCTTCCTTTGATAAACCTACTTTTATATCATTTGTTAAGACAATTTGTTTGTTTAAAATCTTTCCTGCAAGTAAGAACTCCTGTCCTAAATGCGTTTTGTAAAAAAATATCTCTGATTTCCTGTACCTAAATTGATAAATGGTATCTGTTTTCTCGGGATAGTGTTTATTCTTTCGTAATAATTTCTGGGTACTGAATTTTGAAGATGTATTCTCCGAAAAACTTTCAATATCTTCCGGGAAACCAAATGGCTGTTCAAGAAACTCTTCCTTACTTATTTTCTCATAATCAACCTCTGCTGTTTCATTTACAGACTTACATCCAAAAAGTAATACAAGAAAAACAACATATACAAATTTCTTCATAAAACGATTTTTGAGCAATTTACAAAAAATCGTTTACAAAAAGAATAAAGCAACACCGCCTACAGCGATAACTGACCCTACAATTTCTTTCAGGGTAACTTTTTCCTTAAAAAAAAGTACAGCCGGAGGAATAATTAATACAGGCACAATTCCCATAATAGTAGATGCAACACCTGTTGTTGTATGTTTAACGGCTAGCAATGAAAAAGACACTCCCAAAAACGGGCCAAAAAAGGCACCAATCCCTACCCTGCTCATGGCTTTTTTATTTTTAATGGCTTCAAATACCTTTTTCCATCGTTTTAGGACAATAAATAAAATAGAGAAACCTATAAATCCAGTAATAACCCTTATTTGAGTGGCTGCAAAAGGGTCCATATTCTGCATTCCGAATTTACTTAATACCAAACCTGTACCTTGCCCTACGGCACCTCCAAAAGCCAACAAAAGTCCGGCAATAGGATAAGAAAAATTAAGCCTCTTTTTTTTCCTGGACGATTCGCCCAATTTATTTGATTTCCTTTCTATCACAACTAAAACGATACCGGTTATCGTTAAAACCATTCCAATTATATTTTGCGTCGTCAAAACTTCGTCCATAATTAACCAACCAATAAAAGCTGTAATCGGTGGAGTTAGCGACATAATTAACATCGAAACCCTAGAACCAATAACTACATAAGCTTCGAACAAAAGCAAGTCACCAATAACAAATCCAACAAGCCCGGATAACGAAAGCCAAAGCCAATTATGAACTGAAGCATCGAGTGGTATAAAAGCTCCCCGGATAATTAAACCATAAAATCCAATAAAGAAAAAGGCCATAAAAAGCCTGATAAGGTTAGTAGACAATGAACCTACTTTTTTCCCTGCCGACTCAAAAGCAATTCCCGTTATAGTCCAAAAAACAGCCGTTAGCAAGGCAGCAAATTCACCCAAATGTGATTGAAACATAAATTTTTTATTTTATTTTGTATTTAAGCAAGTTTTTATATCCCCAAAATGATGGTTTAATTTTATAATCTGCAAAAAAAACTTAATTTAGCCTGACATATTCAAAAATATTCTCTTTTCAACTATTTTTGAATAATTATGATTTATTAGGTAAAAAGGTTTGTACAGATTTTTAATAAAACATCCCATTAGATGCTTTTTTTGCCCTAAAGTTTAACTATGAATGGAAAACTAAAATATTTATTTATTGCTATTGGTGTTACCATCGTTGGTTTTATATTATGGTATTTTAAATCTATCGTAGCCTACATTCTTATTGCAGGAGTACTCTCACTTATCGGAAGGCCTTTGGTTGATTTCATTGATAAGCTACATATCTTTAAAATAAAATTCCCAAGAGCTATTTCTGCACTCATTACGCTGATTGTAATGTGGATAATGATTTTTTCATCTTTTCGCGTTTTCATTCCTTTAATTGCGGATCAGGCTAAAGAAATATCAACCCTCGATGCAAATGCCTTAATGATAAAATTTCAGGGTCCCATCGATCAAATCGAACAGCTATTATTAAAATTTAATATCCATACTCTTACGGATCAACCCATTGAACAATACTTAACGGAAAAATTAATGTCTGTTTTAAATATATCATTATTGTCTGGTTTCTTCAGTTCAATGGCTAGTTTACTGGGTAATATTTTTATTGCTGCTTTTTCTATTTCATTTATGACCTTTTTCTTTTTAAAAGATAAAGGCCTGTTTTATGAAAGCATTTTTTTATTTGTTCCGGATAAATATTTGAAAAACTTCGAACGAGTACTTCAATCAATAAAAAAGTTATTAACAAGGTACTTTATAGGTATTATTGTACAAATTACATGCATCATTCTGCTGGTATCCACAGGATTAACCATTGTTGGATTAGAATTTTCTGATGCTTTGTTAACCGGGCTCGTAGTAGGTATTTTTAACGTAATCCCATATTTAGGTCCCATAATAGGGGCAAGCTTAGGATTAATCATGGGTTTAGCCACCCATTTAGAGCTTCCTTTCTATACCGAATTACTTCCCTTACTGGGGTGGATGACACTTGTATTTATCATTGTTCAGATAATCGATAATATTGTATTTCAGCCGGTTATATACTCCAGTAGTGTAAATGCACACCCCATGGAGATATTTATTATTCTACTGATGGCTGGAAGCATGTTCGGGATAACCGGAATGATACTAGCCATACCCACTTACACCATAATAAGGGTGTTTTTAAAAGAATTTTTTAATAATTTTAAGCTGGTGAAAAAAATAACCCAAAAAATTTAAGATTATAAAAGGGTATTTTATATATTTACGTGAATAAATGATTTTTAATGACACAAAAGAAACTTTTTATTTATATACTGTTTTTGTTAACCTTATCAGTTAATGGGTTTGCACAGGTTGATGATGTTACCTTTAAATTTATGAACACTGCTGCCAGCTTTAAAGTAAAATGCCAGGCACAAAAAATATTGGCAGGCGACACAACCGATTTTGTAATTTCCGATACTGCTGACTACGTTTTTAACTGGACAGGCGACGTAACCACTTTCGAAAATTATTTACCCTCAGCTTCATTCTTTTTCGATGCTGCCGGAACTTATTCTTTTACTTTAGATGTTACCGATAAAAATTCTGCCACAGTATATAGCGAAACTAGAACTAATTCTATTCAGGATACCCTGAAAATACCCAATGTTTTTACGCCAAATAACGATGGCATAAACGACTTGTTTATTGTTAAAGCAAACGGTGTTATTCCTTTAGAAATTTCCATTTTTAGCCGCACAGGAACACTGGTTTTTAAAACAAAAGCACCTATTATTGTTTGGGACGGACGAAATACATCAGGTTCAATGGTTAGCCCGGGAATTTATTATTATATTCTAACTTCCGAAGACTCTGCTGTGGAAGCACAAAAAGGGTTCATCCATGTTTTCTCCGATGCTAAAGAATATAATTAACTTTTATAAAGCTCCATTTTATTCTTTGATTGCTCGCTATTGTCATTTTCGTATTTTTTTTATCTTTGGTATGTAGTAATTTCTTTATTTGCATCCATGAAGAGGAAAAATATTTTTAAACGCATTTTCTTTTTCTACTACGAAGGTTTTAAAAACATGACCATAGGTAAAAAATTATGGGCTTTAATCCTGATAAAACTTTTTATCATGTTTGTTATTTTGAAACTTTTCTTTTTTAAAAATTTCTTGAATGAAAAATTTGATACAGAAGAAGAGAAAAGCGAATATGTATTAGAACAACTTACAAAACCTAAAAATACAGATAATGATTGAAAATCTTGATTTTGCGTTGGTAAACTGGTCGAGGGCACAATTTGCCTTAACAGCCATGTATCACTGGTTGTTTGTTCCTTTAACGCTTGGTATTACCTTTATCATAGCGTTTATGGGAACCATTTATGTAAAAACAGGCGACCCTGAATGGAAAAAAGCTACCAAATTCTGGATGACCCTATTCGGAATAAACTTTGCTATTGGTGTAGCAACGGGAATAATTCTTGAATTTGAATTTGGTACCAACTGGTCCAATTACTCCTGGTTCGTGGGTGATATTTTTGGTGCTCCATTAGCTATTGAAGGTATCATGGCCTTTTTCCTCGAGTCTACTTTTATTGCCGTAATGTTTTTTGGCTGGAATAAAGTAAGTAAAAAATTTCATCTGATATCCACATGGCTGGTAGCCATTGGAGCTAATTTATCCGCTCTGTGGATTTTAGTAGCCAATGGATGGATGCAGCATCCGATAGGGATGCATTTTAATCCTGATACGGCAAGAAATGAAATGCTGAATTTTTGGGATGTTTTTTTATCTCCGGTCGCTGTAAATAAATTTTTACATACCATAACTTCCGGATTTGTTTTAGCATCAATTTTTGTTATTGGAGTGAGTGCCTGGTTTTTACTAAAAGGCCGGGAGCAATTAATGGCTAAGCGCAGTATGATTATTGCCGGAGTTTTTGGTTTGCTAAGTAGCTTATTTCTGATATATACCGGCGACGGTTCTGCGTACCAGGTGGCCCAAAAACAACCCATGAAGCTGGCTGCCATGGAAGGATTATATGAGGGTTCTGAAGGTGCCGGTTTAATTATGATCGGAGTGCCTACACCAGGCAAAGAATACGATGATGATAAAGATGATTATGTGTTTAAAATTGAAATTCCAAAATTACTTTCATTTTTAGGTTACCGAGATTTCAATGCTTTTGTTCCGGGAGTAAAAAATTTGATTGAGGGGGGGTATCCGATGACCGATGAAAATGGAGAAACCCGAACAGCTATTTCAGCTACAGAAAAAATTGAAAAAGGAAAACTATCCATTAATGCATTAGCTGAATATAAAGAAGCCAAAGAAAATGGTAACGATACGATTCAAGAGCAATCCTTAAAAGTTTTCAGAGAAAATTTCCAGTATTTTGGATACGGATTTTTAAACAATCCCAAAAGTATTATTCCAAATGTCCCGTTAACCTTCTACAGTTTTCACATTATGGTGGCTTTAGGATTTTATTTTGTGCTGTTATTTATGGTTGTACTATACTTAATTTATAAAAACAAGCTGGAAACCAAAAAATGGCTTTTACGACTGGCAATATTTACCATCCCATTAGCTTACATTGCCAGTATGTCGGGATGGATTGTGGCCGAAGTAGGCCGGCAGCCATGGACCATCCAGGACTTACTGCCTACAGTTGCTGCCGTATCAAATATTGATGCCAGCGCCGTGCAAATTACCTTCTGGCTGTTTGCTATCATTTTTACAGCACTGCTTATTGCAGAAATAAAAATCATGACCAAACAAATAAAAATCGGACATAAAGAAGGAGGACATTAAAATGTTTGAAACATTATCACACTTTGCATTACAACAATATTGGTGGGTTATAATCTCACTACTTGGCTCAACGCTTGTATTCCTGCTTTTTGTTCAGGGCGGTCAAACACTAATCTACACTTTAGGCAAAACAGATATCGAGCGCCGCATGCTGGTAAACTCTTTAGGCCGAAAATGGGAATTTACATTTACCACCCTGGTAACATTCGGAGGTGCCTTTTTTGCATCGTTCCCGCTGTTTTATGCCACTAATTTCGGAGGGGCTTACTGGGTATGGATGCTTATCCTTTTTGCTTTTATTATTCAAGCTACTTCTTACGAATACAGATCAAAACCAAATAATTTTTTAGGGGCAAAAACCTATGAAACATTCCTTTTTATTAATGGTGCACTGGGAACTATTTTGCTGGGAACTGCTGTAGCAACCTTTTTTACCGGATCGGAATTTTATGTCAATGACATGAACTCATCCTTCTGGGAAGGTTCAGCCCGAGGGTTAGAACTGGCATTAAACCCACATAACCTTTCACTCGGGTTTGCCGTTTTTTTCCTGGCCAGAACACTAGGGATCCTTTATTTTATAAATAATATTGATGAAGAGGATATGATCTCGCGTGCAAAAAAGAAGTTAGTATATAATGCAATACTTTTTGTAATTTTCTTTTTGACTTTTGTTATATGGCTGCTGTTTATCGATGGTTTTGCCTATCATCCGGAAACGAAAGAGGTATTTATGGAGCCTAATAAATATCTGCATAATTTTTTACAGATGCCTGTAGTAGCAATCCTTTTTATTGCAGGGGTATTATTGGTTTTGTTTGGTATAGGAAAATCGATTCATAAAGCATGCTCCAACGGGATATGGTATGCCGGGCCCGGTACCATATTAACCGTTTTTGCATTATTTCTGGTTGCCGGGTTTAACCATACCGCCTTTTATCCCTCAACATTTAATTTACAAAGCTCATTAACCATTGAAAATGCCTCATCAAGCAAGTACACTTTAACTGCGATGAGTTATGTTTCATTAATGGTTCCTTTGGTTGCTGCGTATATATGGTATGCATGGAAATCAATTAATAACAAAAAAATTAATAAAGAAGAAATGGGTGAGGATATCCATGTTTATTAATTCTAAAAACAGCAAAATTTATGATATATTTAACAGAAATTCTTTGGCTCATCAGTTGGCCGGTACTTATTTGGGTAAGCTACAAGCTATCGGTTTTTGCAGTGAAAAAACTTGATGATCAACTGGCTAAAGATGAATAATCGGTTTGGAATATCCCAGATAAAAACCATTACATTTATCGAATGAACCGATAAAAATGACAAAACTCAAAAATATCAAACCGATACAACAATGGTATCCCGGGCTTAAAAACACACCCTTACTCATTGCAGGCCCTTGCAGCGCTGAAAGCGAAGAGCAGGTTATGCAAACAGCCCATGCAATTGCTAAACTGGACAAAGTAAATGTTTTCCGCTCGGGTATTTGGAAACCACGTACACGGCCCGGAAATTTCGAAGGTGTTGGCGAACAGGGACTCCAATGGCTGCAACAGGTTAAAAAGGAAACAGGACTTCTAACTACTGTCGAGGTAGCTAATCCGGAGCATGTTAAACTGGCCATCAAATATGATATTGATATCTTATGGATTGGTGCACGTACAACATCCAACCCTTTTTCTGTGCAGGAACTGGCTGATAGTTTAAAAGGATACGATAAACCGGTAATGGTAAAAAACCCGATAAACCCGGATATTCAATTATGGGTTGGTGCCTTGGAACGTTTCCATAAAGCAGGGATTCATAAACTGGCTGCTATTCATCGGGGGTTCTATCCTTTCGAAGCCACTACCCTGCGTAATATTCCCAAATGGGAAATCCCTATTGAATTAAAAAGTAGGTACCACAGCTTACCTATTATTTGCGATCCCAGTCATATTGCAGGTAATACAGAGTTTATTCCTGAAATAGCCCAAAAAGCCATGGATTTAAATATGAATGGTTTGATGATTGAAACACACATCAATCCTACAGCTGCATTGAGTGATATGAATCAGCAACTAACGCCCAAGCAGTTGAATGATTTACTGAATAAACTTATATTCAGATCAATATCGGTAAAAAATAACGAATTCATCAGCGTGTTAGAAAGTTTGCGTGATAAGATCGATTCCATCGATCAGCAAATGCTTGAATTACTTTCACAACGAATGGATATTGTTGGAGAAATAGGGAAATATAAAAGCAAAAACGAAGTAACTATCCTCCAGTTACGGCGATGGGGAAAAATTATTGCCACACGGCTAAAGCAGGGTAAAGAACTGGGATTATCCGAAGATTTTATCAAAAAATTACTTGAGTTGGTTCACAAAGAATCTATTCAAAAACAAACGGAAGTAATGAATAAAATTGCCGCCTCAAAAAAAGATAAAACGAGATAGTCGTTATTTTATTTCTTTAAGCGTATAATCATACCCTTCCATAACCGGATTGGAAAGAATCTTGTTACAAGCTTCATTTACTCTTTCCATAGCAACTTCTTTACTTTTGGCTTCAATTTCAAGGGTGATATGTTTGCCAATTCTTACATTCGACACTTCATTAAAACCTATATTTTTCATACTATGGGTTACAGCCTTTCCTTGAGGGTCTAATAATGCTTTTAATGGCATTACGTTTATTTCTGCTAAAAATTTCATTATGGTAAGTATTAATCTAAGTTATAAATCCAATTATTTATTGCTGATAATAAAATATATAATATAATAATAACGGGCACTGCTATTGACTGCAATAATATTAATAAAATAGCAGATAA
The DNA here is from genome assembly GCA_034661075.1 of Bacteroidota bacterium. Classification (GTDB taxonomy): domain Bacteria; phylum Bacteroidota; class Bacteroidia; order Bacteroidales; family UBA12077; genus UBA12077. The sequence goes on along the minus strand of JAYEKP010000083.1, from coordinate 18,517 downwards.
TCCAATAAAAATAAAACGAATTTTATTCCCTCGTAATCCCAGATTCTTAAACTTTAACGAAAACATAGGAAATTCTGCAATTAAAAGTAAAGAAAAAATAAGGATTAAGACTAAAAGAAATATTTTGTTTTGGATTAAATGATTGATCAGTTGGTTATCACTTACCAAAGTAATAATATATAACGAAACAAAAAACAGAGCATTGGCGGGAGAAGGAAGGCCAATAAATGAATCATTTTGTCTGGTATCAACATTAAACTTAGCCAGCCTGATACCTGAAAATACAGCAATAAGGAAAGGAGATATCAGAAATAAAATCGCTGTAAAAGATAAAGTTTCTAATGGAGGAAGATAAAGTGAATCATAAATAATATTTTTCATCATAGAAAATACAATAACCGAAGGAGCTACTCCAAAGCTAACCACATCGGCTAATGAATCGAGTTGTTTCCCAATTTCAGAATAGACTTTTAATAACCGGGCGGTCATCCCGTCAAAAAAATCAAATAGCGCTGATAAAAATATCATGTATACAGCCAGCAACAAATATCCTTCAAAGGCTAACACAATAGATAAACATCCTGAAAGTAAATTTAATGAGGTAATAAAATTCGGAATATATCTTTTGATAGAAAAACGCATAGATAATATTTAATTATATTCGTACAATTTTTTATACAAAAATAAGTTAAAAATTATAGTTCTGCCCTAAAGGATTAAAATAAGATTTTGATTTTTACTTATTTTACAAGAAGAGTAATTATTTTTACATCGATGGCAAAAAGATATCTGACTTTTTTTTTATTGCTGTTGTTTACCATGCCACTATTAAGCCAAACAGCTAAATATTCCAACGAATTTTTATCCATTGGAGTAGGTGCCCGTTCATTAGGCCTGGCCAACTCAACGGTAGCTAATGTAAATGATGTTACCTCGGGATATTGGAACCCGGCCGGCCTTACCTCCATTGAAAACAGTATGGATGCCAGCCTGATGCATGCCGAATATTTTGCCGGAATAGCTAAATATGATTACGCCGGAGCAGCAATGGATTTAGACACCAACAGCTGGCTGGGAGCAACATTTATTCGTTTTGGTGTGGATGATATTCCCAACACCACCGATTTAATTGATAAAGATGGAAATATTGATTACGGGCGCATCTCAAAGTTTTCGGCTGCCGATTATGCATTTATGATTTCATATGCCCGCAAATCACCAATTCCCAATCTCTCATACGGAGCCAGTGTTAAGGTTATTTATCGTAACATTGGCCAGTTTGCAAATGCCTGGGGATTTGGACTGGATGCCGGGTTACAGTATCAAAAAAACAACTGGCGATTTGGCCTTTTAGCCCGCGATATAACCTCTACATTTAATGCCTGGAGTTTTAACGAAGATGAGCTGTTAGTGGAAGTACAGGACAGTATCTTTAACTTTGCACCCGAAAATGCACTGGAAATTACCTTACCTAAATTACTACTGGGCGTTTCGCGAGATTTTAACATTTACAATGATTTTAGCGCCATGGTTGAGGTGGATGCAGATTTTACTTTCGACGGGCAACGTCGTGTACTTATCGAAGGCGATCCGGTGAGCATTGATCCTCACATGGGAATTGAAATTGATTATCGTAAACTGGTATTCGTACGCTTTGGGGTGGGAAACTTTCAGCGAATAGAAAATTTCGACCGTTCAAAATCATTAACCTTACAGCCTAACTTCGGAATAGGCATAAATATTTACGGGTTTAGCATTGATTATGCCTTAACAGACATTGGCGACCAATCGATTGCTCTATATTCTAATATTTTTAGCCTGCGATACACTTTTAACAGAAAAAACAGGTAAAATTCTTTTGCCCGAAAATAATCACTATTTTTGTCGATAGCCTAAAAACATTTTTATGAAAATTGCAGTAGATTTTGACGGCACCATTGTCGACCACGAATACCCGGAAATAGGGAAACCCAAACTTTTTGCTTTCGAGACGCTCAAAGCGCTGCAGGACAAAGGAGTTTCTCTGATTTTGTGGACATTCAGAGCAGGAAAAGAACTTGAAGAAGCGGTTGAGTTTTGCAAAAAAAATGGCATTGAATTCTATGCCGTTAATAAAAATTATCCCGAAGAAATTTTTGACGATTCTATCAGCCGTAAAATTAATGCCGATATTTATATTGATGACAGGAATCTTGGCGGTTTCCCCGGATGGAGCGCCGTTTGGCAAATGCTAAATCCCGAACTGTTTGATGATGATATTAATAAACAGATGGAAAAAATTCCTGCATCCAAACGTTCATTTTGGCAAAAATTAAAACGAACGCTTACCAGTTAAACAATATATAAAATGCACAAAGTACTAACACTCATCATCATAATAATAAGCTTTCTCTTAGCTACAAACGCCTGCCAAAACAAAAAACAACAACAGGAAAAAAAAGAAATTAAAACCGACGAGTTTACGAAAAGAGTATCTGTAATTGAAGTAAAATCACCCAGAGCTGGCGAATTATTTACTCTGGGCGACATGGTAAAAATTGATATCGCTTTAAAAGATATCGAACAAAACGTCGATTCCATTATCATCCAATCAGAAAATACCCAGGCCACTTTATGGACTGAAAATTTAGATTTTTCATGGGATACCCATGGCCTGAAAACCGGTAATAATACACTGCAAATAACGGCATATGCCCAAGCCAAAAAAATTGATTCTTATACACTTAAACTACGCTTTAAATCAGATATAAAACCCGAACTGTACGAATGCCGCATTGTAAATACATACCCACACGACACCAAAGCCTATACCCAGGGACTTTTTTATGACCATGGAATTTTATATGAAGGAACCGGGCAAAAGGGTGAATCATCATTAAGAAAAGTAATCCTCGAAACAGGAGAATTGATACAAAGTTTAAGTCTCCCTGCCAAATACTTTGGCGAGGGTATAAGTGCTTTTGGAGATAAAATCATCCAGCTAACCTGGACCTCACAAACCGGATTTGTTTACGATAAAGAAAACTTTACGTTAATCAATACACTACAATATCCAACCCAGGGATGGGGCATTACCACCGATGGGAAAAAACTAATTATGAGCGACGGCTCACAAACCATTTATTTTTTAGAACCAGAGTATTTTACCGAAATTGGTAGAGTTGAAGTGTACGACCATGAAGGCCCTGTTCGAAACCTAAATGAACTTGAATATATTAATGGTTTGGTGTATGCCAATATATTTTTACAAGAAGAGATTATTGCTTTCGACCCGAAAACAGGAAAAGTAAAACAACGAATCGATTGCCGAAAAGTAATTCCTGAAGGATTTCGAAATGAACATGACAATGTTCTCAATGGAATCGCTTACGACAAAAAAAAGAATCGCATTTTTATTACCGGCAAACGATGGCCTCATTTGTATGAAGTACAATTCCAAAAATTTTAATTCTAATAACAAAAATGTTATAATCAAATATTCATTGTGGGAAACAAAATTTTACATTTTTTTAATTCTCACCTCGATATCTTCATCTTTCAACAATTCAACCAATTTTGAAGTATCAGTATCACCGTAATGGTAGGGATAAAGAATTTGTGGTTTAAACATTCTGGCAGCATCAGCTACCATTTCTGGTGTCATGGTATAAGGAAGATTCATAGGTAAAAATGCAATATCAATATTTTGCAGTGTTTTCATCTCAGGGATATTTTCTGTATCACCGGCTACATATACTTTCTTGTTGCTAAACTGAATAACATAGCCGTTTCCTTCTCCCTTAATATGGTATGGGTCTCCGTTTTCCCGCTTATGCTTTATATTGTATGCAGGGACAGCATCAATTTCCAGCTCGTTAATATTTAAAACATCTCCATTTTTCATTACAATAACATCGGTAAGATACTCGCTCATCTCCTTACATTTCTGGGTAAGCACAATTTTTGAATTCTCTTTTTTCAGCAATTCAATCGCATTCTGATCCAGATGATCTCCATGATGGTGGGTTATTAATATTAAATCTGCTTTAGGATAATTTTCATAATCGCCCATCCTTAAAACCGGATCAACATGAATCACGTTCCCATTATATTCAAAGAAAATAGAACCATGCTGAACAAACTGGATTTTTAATTCGGCTTTATCGGTTTGAAAGACATCTGTCTGTAAATCTTGTGCATTTCCCATCATCATGGTAAAACTAAACGCCAGTAGTGATAATATTATATTTTTCATGATTTTAAATTTTTAATGAAGGATAAAGGTATTGAATAAATCATTTATAATCAACCTAAAAGATATCGATTTAGTATAACACAAGAAACCTTGCAATTGTTTATTTTACAGGCAATATATTCGCCCGCATCGTTAAAGCAGTTCTTTACCAGTCCGGTATGCATCTCCAATTTTCTCCACTACTTTCCGGTATTCTTTCACCACTGAAATATAAACTAACAGGTTAAATGCATCCAGCCCTGATTATCCTTATCCTTTAATTTATCGGTATCGATATGGTTTTAAACAATTTATTGAATGTACAATAATCCTGGCGCATTAAAAAAATCCCTGCTTTTACTTATAATTTTAAAACATTGATGGTGATTAAAAACGAATTTTCTTTTATCTTTATTTCTCGAAGTAATTTAAAATACAGCAATTATGGTAAAAAGAGATAAAGCAATTCAGGACATTGTAGGAATGGACGATCTTGAGGCCGTCATAAGAAAGTGTAAAGTTTGTCGGGTGGGTATGGTTGATGGAGATAGCCCGTATGTTTTAGCGATGAACTTTGGTTACGAAGACCAAACCATCTGGCTACATTGTGCCAAAGAAGGAAAAAAAATTGATATTCTAAAACGAAATAACAAAGTTTGTCTTGAGTTTGATACCGACCATAAAATTTTTGCCCGTCACGAACATGTTGCCTGCTCATGGCGATATGCTTATCGCGGAGTACTTGTGCACGGACACGCACTTTTTGTTGAAGACTACGAAGAAAAGATGAAAGGATTAAACATCCTGATGAAAAACTTTTCCGACCGAGAGTTTGAATATTCCAAACCAGCTGTTAACAATATTTTGGTTATTAAAGTACCGGTAGAATCTATCACCGGCCGTTCTTTTGAATATTATTAGAATTACATTTATTTTATGAAAAAAATTGCAAACCCCTATAGCAATATTCCCGGATACAACTGCTTTGGCTGTTCGCCTAAAAATGAACAAGGCCTGCAAATGGATTTTTTTGAAGATGGTGAATGGATTATTTCCCCGTGGAAACCAAAACCTCAGTTTCACGGGTATGGTAACATCTTACACGGTGGGATACAAACCACTATGCTGGATGAAATTTCTGCCTGGGTGATTAATGTGAAACTGAAAACTGCGGGCTTAACGGCTAATATCGATGTAAAATTTAAAAAAGCAGTCCATACGAGCGAAAAACCAATAACGATTCGCGCTAAATTACAGGAACATTCAAAAAAAATTGCCACAATTTATGCCGAATTGCTTAACGATAAGAATGAAGTATGTACCATTGCTGAAGTAAAATATTATATCTTTTCGCAAAATGTAGCCCGTGAAAAATTGTACTACCCCGGGATAAAGGCTTTTTATTCATGATATTTTGATCTCATCCACCAAGCCGCTTGAAACGGCTCGGCAGATTATATTAAATTCTACATCAATTTAATAAATATTGTGATTTAAAAAGGGAAAGCAAAATGACGGCTTACAGCATCAGTAAAGCCGTTTTCGCAGTTGCTCTTACATACCGGGAAAATAGCTTTTAACTCATCCGGAGCATTGGATACGATATATTTCTCACGCGTATATTCCAACATATCAATATCATTAAAATCATTGCCCACACTAATTGTATTTTGTGGATTAACTTTTAAGTGCTTACACAACCATTCCACACCATGCCCTTTTGAAACAGTATTAGGAAAAATTTCCATCCAGATAGAATCTCCATCGAGTGGTGATGTGGTACGAATAATTTTTATATCATCGAATTTTTGCTTTATCTGCTCAAAAAGAGACACATCGTTTGGAAATACAGCAATTATCTGACAGGCATTTTTATAGGTTTCGGTTTTGGGGTTGAGAGCTAATGCAAAGTCTTGATACAATAGTAGCCTGCGTTCGAAATCGGGATTATGATTCCCGGAAAAGTGGTAAACAAATTTGTGATTTTCAGGAATCACCTCATGTATCATAAAATCAACCGACTGCCGGATTAATATTTGTGCTATTTGCTTTACCTCAAAATCAGGAAGATACTGTGAATGCATCAATTTTTTCTCCTTCCAGTCGTAAACACCTGCACCCGAGGAAAAGATAATATAATCGACAGGAAATTTATCTTTAATAACTTTTGACAGCGAAAAAAAGTTCCTTCCGGTGGCAATAACCCGTACTATTCCTTTTTCGCCCAGCCGGTAAAGGGTTTTCATATCCTGCAAACTAACCTCTGCACGGTTATTGAGTAATGTACCATCAAGGTCAGTGACAACCATTTCGCGAAAATTCTTCATCTTATCCCAACATTTAAAAATCTATGCCAACAACATTAAACCAGGTTTTTGCATCTTCTCTGTAAGTCATCGCCGAATCAAACTTCCATTTCCACTTTGTTTCAGCCAGTTTGCTTTTGGGCAAATCTACAAAGATTAACGGATTTACGCCAATCAATTGTCCGTCGTTATCGTAAAGTTCTTCTTCATATTCTGTTATCAGGCAACTTTTTTCTTTGGATAAAATATTTACATGCGACTCCTGTACCTGCAAGGCAAACTGTTGTAATTCCCCGTCGGTATATAATTTGGAAGATTTCATATAATCAGTAAGCAAAATATTTAACTGGGTCATCACATTGAGTGAAACCACAAAATCGGCTGCAGCAGGTAATGAATAAGAAAATAACTCACCAGCCGTCAGCAGCGTTTTCGTTTTATCTTTTTTATCGGTTTTGATGGTATTGAAAACATAATCAATTAACCCTCCGGTAATGTCTGCTTTTTTTAGCCGAACATTTTCATATTGCTCCATTTTTTTTACTACCTGTGGGGGATGATTGATATCAATTAAAACAACTTCTTCAAATTGCCTGGACAACTCCTCTACAGGAACATCCAGCAACCACCCACTGCCTAAAATTACAGCCTTACCTTTAACTTTGCTTTCTGCTGATTTTAAAATAAAATTTATACAATGGGTGTTATGTTCATCCCACCCCTCTTTCTCTCTGATATAACGATTAATAATACCTTTCTGGTCGGAAAGGTATTTCATCTTCGAGAGCTTTAACGAATGATTTAGTTTTTGGACAGGCTTTTTTAGAAACATGGAGTTAGAAATTTAAAAAATTAGTACCATAAAAGCTTTACTTTTGATAAAGTTACAAAAATTAAACATTTTACTATCGGGTTTGTTATTTTTGCCACAACATTTTTCGATTAAATTATTTTATCATGATAAAAAATCCAATACTACACAACCCAAACAAAACTATTGATTTTAAAAGCATCCAAAGTAATCACATTGCTGAAGCTGTTGAAAAAGGGACTGAAAAAGCCAATAAACAGTTACATACGATTTATAGCATTAAAGATAACGCCAAAACGTTCAGTAATACGCTCCTTGCGCTGGACAATTTATACAATGAGCTAACCAAAATATACGAATTAGAATCGTTGCTGGCATTTGTTCATCCCGAAAAGGATATTAGAGATGAATGTTTAAAACAAACCGCTGTGCTGGAAAAGTTTTTTAACGAAATCGCGTTAAGCGAGCCTTTGTATAAAGCGGTGAAGGACTATTCCAAAACAGAGGAAGCAAAAAAATTACAGGGAGCGCAAAAAAAATATTTGAAAGAAACCATCGAAGAGTTTGAACGAAACGGTTTTGCCCTACCGAAAGAAAAAAGGAATCAGCTGAAAAAGATACAAGATAAATTATCTGACTTAGGCATTCAGTTCGATTCCAATATCAGCTCGCATAAAGACTTTTTAATCGTTACAGAAAAAGAGATAGAGGGTTTACCCAATGATTACAAAGAGGAGCACCGGCAGGAGGATGACGGAACCTATAAAATAGGTTTAGCTTATCCATCGTATGTTCCCTTTATGAAATATTCAAAATCGGACGATGCCCGCAAAAAGCTGGCTGGAAAATATAAAAATATTGCGGCAGATAAAAACCTGGATGTGCTTAAGCAAATTTTAATTGAACGGGAAAAAATGGCCCATCTGCTGGGTTATAAAACCTATGCTGAATACAGAACCGAAGACCGGATGGCCAAAAACCCCAAAAATGTATGGGATTTTGAAAACCGATTGAAAGAAAAAGTTGCTGAAAAAGCTAAAAAGGATTACCAGGAATTGCTTGAAATAAAAAGAAAACATAAAAAGGATGAGGCCATACAAACGATTGAATCATGGGAAGCTGCTTTTTATAACAATATTTTACTGAAAGAAAAATATAAACTCGACCATCAGAAACTAAAAGAGTATTTTGATTTAAACGAGGTAATTAAAGGATTGTTCAGCATTGCACAACACCTATACAACATAGAGTTTAAAGAGGTTGAAAAGCCTTCGGTGTGGCACGATGATGTGAGATTTTTTGAAGTATTGGAGCAGGGAAAATTAATCGCCCGATTCTATCTTGATTTATTTCCACGGCCTGATAAATATAATCATGCTGCACTTTTCGGAATTGTTCCGGGAAAGAAAATGAAAGAAGGTTATCAAATCCCTACGGCCAGCCTGGTATGTAATTTCCCTAAGCCAACAAAAGATAAACCTGCATTAATGCTACATAGCGATGTAGAAACATTATTTCATGAATTTGGGCACTTAATGCACGATTTACTGACCAGGGCAGAACTATCTGCTCAGGCAGGAACCAATGTAGCCCGTGATTTTGTAGAAATGCCCTCACAAATATTTGAGCATTGGGCCTGGGAGTATGATGCATTGAAACAATTTGCCAAACATTACAAAACCGGAGAGGTTTTACCAAAATCATTGCATGACAAGATGCTTGCCTCTAAAAACGCAGGTTCGGGACTCCATGTATTGCAACAAATTTTTTACGGCACCCTTGATTTTACTTTCCACGACAAATACAATCCTAACGGTGAAAAATCAACTACAGAGCTGGTAAAAGAGCTGCAAAATCAAATAACCTTCTATAAATACCAGGAGAACACCCATTTCGAAGCCGGATTCGGGCATCTGAACGGTTATGCCGCCGGATATTACAGCTATTTATGGGCTCTGGTTTTTGCCGAAGACATGTTTTCGGTTTTTCTTGCTAACGGAATAATGGATAAAGCCACTGGCCTAAAACTCAGAAAAACGGTTTTAGAACGCGGCTCAACCACCGAAGAGATGGAGATTGTGAAAAATTTTCTTGGAAGAGAACCCAATGAAAATGCATTTCTTAAATCAATTGGGTTATAGTACAAATTTTTGTTTTAATTTTGAAGATAGAAACTAATTTATCATTACTGCATAATGGAAAAAATTAGTGTACGAAAAATATTTAAAGATAAGAATCCAAAACTGGCTAAATTAATTCCCGGCTTTTTGTATCGCTATTTGGAAAAAGTGATTCACCAAAAAGATATTAATGATTTAATTCCTGTTTTTGATGGTAAAATGGGTTTGGATTTTGTTCAAACAGCCATTGATGAATTTAATATCAAAATCATTATCAAAGGCGAAGAAAATATCCCCAAAAAAGGAAGATACATTTTTGTTGCTAATCACCCGTTGGGTGGATTCGACGGGATTGTTTTTGCGCATGTGGTGGGTAAATATCATCCGGATATAAAATTCTTAGTCAACGATATTTTGATGAATCTTAAAAATCTGGACCCTATCTTTATCCCGGTAAATAAACATGGAAGGCAGTCGCTCGAATATGTCAAAAAAATTGAAAAAACATACGAATCGGATGTTCAGGTATTAAATTTTCCGGCCGGACTATGCTCGCGTAAAATAAAAGGAAAAATTATTGACCTGGAATGGAAAAAAAGTTTTGTTGCCAAAGCTGTTCAGCATAAAAGAGATATCGTTCCCGTGCATATTGACGGACGAAACTCAAACTTTTTTTATAACCTTGCCAATATCCGAAAAATATTGGCTATAAAAGCCAATATTGAGATGCTATACCTTGTAAATGAGCTTTTTAAACAACGTAATAAAGTTATAACCTTAACGTTTGGAAAACCCGTTCCCTATCAAAAATTTGACAAATCAAAGTCTCCTAAGCAATGGGCTCAGGAACTTAAAGAATATGTTTACCGTTTACCTGAAGGAGATATTGAACCATTCCAATAAATCATGGTTTTAAAATTATTCGTAAATTTGAATCCCCAAATTTTTATATGGAAATGAAAGAAGTAATTGCCCCAATAGATAGAAGACTGATAGAAAAAGAATTAAGTCCAGACAAATTTTTACGCGATACCAATAATGGTGGTAATCAATTGTACATCATTAATCATAACAATTCGCCCAACATTATGCGCGAAGTTGGCCGCTTACGCGAATTAACGTTTCGCAATGCCGGTGGTGGTACCGGCAAAGAAATGGATATCGATAAATTTGACACCCAGGATGAACCTTATGAACAGCTGATAAGCTGGGACCCGGGAGAAAAAGAAATACTGGGAGGTTATCGGTTCCATATTTGTAGTAACGAAAGCGACCCTAATAATTTAGCTACCTCAAAACTTTTTACATTTTCCGATGAATTCAGTAAAACGTACCTCCCCTACATGATTGAGTTAGGACGGTCATTCATTCAGCCTAAATTTCAATCAAAGGCTGCCGAACGCAAGGGCTTGTTTGCGCTGGATAATTTATGGGATGGATTAGGAGCGCTTGTGGTAGAAAATTCTCAAATAAATCACTTTTTTGGCAAAGTTACCATGTATCCTCACTTTAATAAAGAAGCAAGAAATATTATTTTGTATTTTCTTCAAACACAATTTCCAGATGAAAATAATTTGGTTAAAGCAAAAAAGCCTATTCTGCCAAATATTGAAGAAGACAAAATGAAACAAATTTTTAATGGCAAGTCTTACAAAGAAAATTATCGCATTCTTCAGAAAAAAATTCGAGAATTTGATTTAAATATTCCACCACTTATCAATGCTTACATGAATTTGTCGCCGACCATGAAATTCTTTGGTACAACCATTAATGAAGCGTTTGGCAATGTAGAAGAATCAGGTATTTTAATAACTATTGATGATATTTTCCCTGCTAAGAAAGAAAGACATATTGATTCGTATATTGAACAAAAAAATGATAACGGCCAATAATGATAAGTAAAAATCTGTTTCACTTTTTACGTGAGCTAAAACAAAATAACCATAAAGAATGGTTTTATGATCATAAACCTGTTTACCAGATTGTGCGAAAACAATTTGAACAACTCATTGTACAATCCATCTTAGATATTGCTCAATTTGATTATTCCATAAAAAATATTGAACCCAAACAATGTATTTTTAGAATTAACAGAGATATTCGATTTTCAAAAGACAAATCTCCTTACAAAACAAATTTCGGTGCATTTATTGCTCAGGGAGGAAGAAATGCAGGTTATGTCGGATATTATATTCATTTAGAACCCGATAACTGTTTTCAATTTATATGCCCCCTGCCGACCGGTTAAAAGCCGTTAGGACAGAAATTTTTGAAAATACCGATGAGTTTAAACAAATCATAGAAAATAAAAATTTCCAAAAGCATTTTAAAGAAATTCTCCAGGACGATATGTTAAAAACAGCACCAAAGGGATTTCCTAAAGACTTTGCAGATATTGATTTGCTTAAATATAAACACTATACGGTAATGAAAAAAATAAGCGAAGAACAAGTTACCTCAGATACATTTGCTGATGAAATCAAAGAAACTTTTAACGCTTTATACCCTTTTAACCGTTTTATTAATAATGGGATAAATTATCAGTTAAGTTTAAACGAATAAATTTTGTCTCACTGTTCCGATAATTATCGAGATGTCGAAGTGTGATTTTAATAATATTATGCAAATACATTTTATCCTTGTAGAACCGGCAGTACCGGAAAATATTGGAGCAGCAGCCCAGGCTATTAAAACGATGGGTTTTTCATCGTTAAGGCTTGTGAATACCAAAGAACACTTAGATGAAAAAGCAGGATGGGTTGCTCACGCTTCCCGGGAAATTCTGGAAAAAGCGGAAACATTTTTGTCTTTAGAAGAAGCGTTAAAAGATATCGACTGGATTATTGGAACATCAGCGAAAAAACGCAGGATAAACGAAGATTATTACCCGATAAATAAAATCAATGAATTAATCGAAGCAAAAGCAAATAGTATACAAAATATTGCGATTGTTTTTGGACGCGAAGAAAGTGGGTTAACCAACAAGGAATTAAAACATTGTGATATTGTCACCACCATTCCGATGAAAACCACGTATCCTTCATTAAACCTGGCTCAATCGGTAATGATTTATACTTACACCCTTTCCGGGTTAAACTACGATAAAAAAGAAATGCCTAATCAAAAAGTTGATCAGGCTGAATTAATCCTATTAAAAAACAAAACCAAAGACTTGCTTGCAACCATCGAATTTAAAGAAGATTCTGCAATCTATAACCGAATCATAGAACGTTTAATGCTTTTAGGTGAAATTGATATTCATTTACTTCTTTCCATTGAGAATAAAATTTACAAAAAACTTTACAAAAATCCAGGTAATTAAAATTATACTCACAGGTTACACTTAATATTAAGTGCAAATATATCAAGACATTAATCTATTTCCTTCATTTTATATGCATTCACAAAAAGGATATCTCCCAAATCATCAAACCCTTCAAATAACTTAAGCCCTTCGTGCTTAATTTGTTCACTACGAAATCCTAACATTGTCAATCCTGCTTTCACCGACTTTTCATTAATAATTTCTTTAAGGTTCATTCCTTCATCAATATCAACAAATTCTACATTACTCAAAGAAATTGGTAGTCTTCCAGTCTTTACAAGCTCTAAGAGATGGTCTGTTGCTTCATCATATTTTCCCTTGCGTCGCACATTAAAAATTTTAATCTTTCCTCCTTTCCAGTCGGGATGGCCTAAAATGATATAACTTAATAAAACCATTAAATTTAAGTTCTCTTCATCCACCCTACGCACCCAAATGTGGATTCCTTCTTTATAATTAACACCTCTGTTTGAACCACCAAGGATACAAACATCATAGTTGCCGGAATGTACTAAAGAAAAATTTTCAACGATTTGCCCGAGATTTTTAGGATCCTTTTTATCATACTCAAATAATATCATATTATTTTCGAGCCCTGAAATACCAGGTAGCTGAATAATTTGAGCTATCGCAGATGTATACGAAGGAGAAACAATAGTATCAACATATACATGGCTTTTACGAGATTCGGCCCGTTCAATCAATAAATCCAACGCCAATTTGGCATCTTCATAAGTAGCCCTGCTGTAATACCCCTGAATATATTGAATATAGGTACCAAATCCATATTTATATGATAACCAGGTTAATAATCGGAACGCATTATCTCTGTCGGAACTGGCCTCGGTAACACAAACAGCTAAAGGATGCCACTGTTCTTTTTTCTTAATGTTTTGATTTTTTTGAAGATAAACCTGCAAATTACGGTTTATTTGAAATAAAGCACTTCGAAAAATCGATTCAAGGCCCTGCCGGTCTTTATGATAATTACTAATATATATATACAGTATTACCATGAAAATAATGGATAAAAAAGCATACAACGAATCCATTTTAAACATTAGAAATATTGAAAACACAAAACCAATAAGGGATAAAATCCAATGCGAACGGAAGGTAGGCCTGTATGAAGGGGAGGAACCAAAATGATTTAAAAAAGAAATCAAACATAAGGAACCATAAGTAACCATAAAAAACATGGAAATAATCCGTGCCACCGCATTAACATCTCCCAGAGCAACAAATACAAAAGCAATTAAAACAGTAATTACCGAAGCATTGAAGGGCTCATTAGAGTTTCCTTTCCCCTTAGCCATGATACGATTAAAACGTTGAAAAGGAAAGGTCCTGTCTACCCCTAAAGCCTGCAAAGTACGCGGAGCAACCATAACAGAACCCAACGCAGAGGATATGGTTGAGGCTGCTAATCCTAAAGGAATAAAAATCTTTCCCCATAATGCAATATCAGCCATGATAAGCTGATTATTTATTAAATCCTCGGGTGAAGCTGACTTTACCAATTTTAATATAATAAATAAATAAATAAATTACTATTCCTGATAATGTAGCAGTGACAGTCCCTAAGGGAATTGATTTTCCAGGATTTTTCAAATCTCCCGACAACCCTACACCAGCTGTCATTCCGGTAAATGCAGGAAAGATAATGGCAAAAACAAGAAAAAAATCATCCATATTACGCATTAGATTACCTGAAATTCCGGCTTGTGCAGTTTCAGAATAAGATGTTTTACCAATAAAAAATAAAATAAGGGAAAAAAACAAAAATGCCTACAACAACATATAATGCTTTAACTCCCAAATTTGCACCTTTACGCAAGATAAGTAAGGCAAGCAATCCCATTGCCGGAAGGCTTATTACCTGACGTGGGAGATTTAGGTTGTGTGTTTCACGTGCCCAGTTAAAAACAGGTTCAAAAGCTTCGGTAAATGCAATGACGTAAAATGCGACACTAATAGCTTGCGACATAAATAAGGCAATCCCTATTGTGCCACCAATATTTAACCCAAAGGAACGGGATATGATAAAATATTCGCCACCACCTTCAACTCGTTGGTTTGTAGCTATTTCGGAAATAACAAATGCTGTGGGAATAGTAACAAAGTGACCGACAATGAGTATTACCAACACACCTAATGAACCTAGTGTTCCAACAGCAAATCCAAAGCGCAAAAACAAAATAGCTCCTAAAATTGTTGAGATAGCGGTAAAAAATACCGGAGCGGTACCAAAACCGCTTGATCTATTATCTTTCATAGGTTAATGAATTACAAAATTTAATGTACTAAATTTAGTAATAAAACCATTCACTTGTTTATTTTTCAAATAAAAAGCACAAAAAAAGTCCACTGGAAACCAGCGGACTTATATAAATTTATGATTAGAAGTTTTAACCTAAATATTTCTTAAGAAGCTTATTTTTAGATGAATGTCTTAATCTTCGAATGGCTTTTTCTTTAATTTGTCGAACTCTTTCACGAGTTAGCCCAAGTTCGACCCCAATTTCTTCAAGAGATAATTCTTTACCTCCAATGCCATAGTAAAACTTAAGTACTAAACATTCCTTCTCAGGTAAAATGCTCAAAGTTCTTTCTACCTCTTTGGCCAGAGATTCTTCAAGTAATGTATTATCTGCATTAGGCGAGTCGGCATTTTCCATAACATCCAACAAGCTTCCCTCTTCCCCTTCAGCAAATGGAGCATCAACGGATAAAGGTTTACCGGAAAGTTGTAGTGTATCTTCCACCTTATCTTTTGGTAAATCAACAAATTCAGCTAATTCATCAGCTGTTGGAGTTCTGTCGAACTGTTGTTCTAAAGTTGAATAGGCTTTATGAATTTTATTTAAAGACCCTACCTTATTTAAAGGTAATCGAACAACTCTTGATTGTTCTGCAATAGCTTGCAAAATGGATTGACGTATCCACCATACAGCATAAGATATAAACTTAAACCCTTTGGTTTCGTCAAAGCGTTCTGCTGCTTTTATCAAGCCAAGATTCCCTTCATTAATTAAATCCGGAAGACTCAATCCCTGGAATTGGTATTGTTTGGCAACCGAGATTACAAATCTCAAGTTTGCTTTGGTTAAACATTCGAGTGCAGCTCGATCTCCTTTTTTTATTCGTTGAGCCAGCTCAACTTCTTCTTCGGCGGTAATCATCTCCTCTTTTCCTACATCTTGCAAATATTTTTCAAGAGAAGAACTATCACGATTGGTGATAGATTTTGTAATTTTTAATTGTCTCATCTCAGCCTCTCCTTTTCAAACTTTAATAATTCGGTAAATAAAATGGGATTGTTATCAATGATATAGATATGTAGTAAATGTTACTCGTATTAACCCCAAAAAATATAACAATACTAAAAAAGTACAAAGAAGCAACTTTTTTTATAATTATAAAAATATTTTAAAATAAATATGTTATTCTTTAACGTTGGTTAGCGGTAAAATGTTTTAAAAATTCTTGATATTTTTCTTTATTTAACTGAAACGTTGGTGGATTACCTGTTTTTTTAACTAATCCAATATTTCTAAGTTCTAAAATATGTTCCGGCCCGGTAACATTCGATAACTTCATTTTTTGAATAATATGCCCTAATGAACAGGTACCTTCCTCTTCAAGAATCTTAAGAATTTCCATTTTAACAGAATCAGTATAAATCTGTTTAAACTTGTTTGTGTTTTGAACATTATCTTTATTGTCAACCATGATTGATTTTTTATAATTTTAATACCATTCTTTATTTTGATTGTATATTAAATTACTTTTTTTCGAATATACTTAGAACCCAACACGCTTAATGCGCCCATATAACTTAAACGAAATTGGATTAAATCGCCCACTTTATATTTTGGTTTTTCCGATCCCAAATCAACAACAATCATATCAGAACTGGCTCCGGTAATTTCAACACCATCATCCAATGGGGTCATATTCTCCGGGTCGATATCTAATAAACCAACATCTAGTATTGCCCTGTATGAGGTTTTTCCATAATCTTCTTCGTCAAATGACTTTACTTCTCCAGCAACATTTGTTCCTATCTCTCCAGTTGGAACAACTGGTTTCTCCGTTAATTCAATAATCTCTGTATTTAACTTAAATATATCGTGTTTCATTTCAGGAATATCTTCTTCAGTAAACAGGTTATTCCCCATAAACAAAGTTTCTCCAATTCTAAAATGCGTAATTCCTTCAGGAATAATGTTTTTAAAAACAAGTTCAAGGGTAACAGACGAACCTCCGGAAACATAAGGAATATTACGTCTAAATTTAGCTTCCACCAATTGCTCATACAAACAAAGTTGTACTAGCTTGTCCTGGCTGGGCATCACCCCATTTAGGCAATTTAGGTTAGTACCAATACCCACCACCTCAATATTAGGTAGTCTAAAAATACGTCCATAGAAATCAATAAACTCTTCACCCAAAACACCTTCACGCAAATCCCCCATCTCGATCATTATCATCACCTTATGTTTCTTCTTCTGCCGTTTGGCTTCATCCGAAAGCAATTTTATCGTACTAAATTCGGTATTAAAACTAATATCGGCATACTTCACCACATTTTTAATTCCTCTTTTCGCTGGAGGCCTAATATAAACCGTTTCAATTTCAGGGTCAAGTTTTTTTATTACTCTCAAATTATCTATTCGAGCATCTAGAATTTGTTCTACTCCTAAATCTATTAACTCTTTCAAATAGTCTTCGTTGCCACAAAGTAATTTTGAAACAACACCAAATTTAATTTCATGTTTATCTAAAATTGATTTTAAATAATTAAAATTAAATTTCAATTTTTCTCTGTCAAGTTCTAAGAACGCCATCTTTATTTTTTTTAGTATAACTCTTTTTTAGCTAATTTATTACTTTTCGTGGAATGTTCATAGGTAATCTGGCCAATAACTCATAATTTAACTGATTGTTAAAATCAGCAAATGAAGCCAGGGTAATTTCAATTCCATTGTCTACGCCAATTAATATTACTTCGTCGCCACGTTTTACCCCTGGTATATGGGTTACATCAGCAATAAGCATATTCATATTTACTACTCCAATAACCGGTGCTCTCTGTCCATCAATAATTACACGTCCCTGATTACTCAATGAACGGCTGTATCCATGCGAATAGCCAACAGGAACAATGGCAATTATTTTTTCTTCTTGAGCAAAATATGCAGTTCCGTAACTAACAAATTCACCCGTTTTAACTTTTTTAATAGACATTATCTGACTTTTCCAGCTCAACACGCGCATTAATGGATCTGTTTTATCCATTCTTTTATGGATATACTGAATAAATGTTTCGCGAGTGGGCCAGAATCCATACTGTAAAATTCCAACCCGCACCATATCCATTCGGGTACGCGGATAAGTTATTGCAGCTGCTGAACATGCAGTATGACGGATTTCGGGAATAATATCACGATTATTCAACCATTTGTACAATTGATTATATTTACGTATTTGCTTTTGTATACGTACATGATTGGCAATGCTTTCTGCACCAGTATAATGCGTACAAAGCCCTTTGATATAAAATAAATCTCTGTTTTCTTTAATAAATTTTACCACTTTTACCAGCTGCTTCTGCGTAAATCCGGTTCTGTTTAGGCCCGTTTCCACTTCAATATGAATTTTGGCTACTTTATTTAGCTTTTTGGCCTTTTCGGCAGCTTTTTCAAGTTTTATAATTTCAAAAACAAAAAACTCTAAATC
>JAYEKP010000082.1:0-17980 GCA_034661075.1 Bacteroidota bacterium | reverse complement strand
CGGGCTCTACAATACGTTCAATAATACTGGCTGCTTCGAATTGAGGATTCTGGTTGTATACTTCCTCTATCGATTCTAATACTTCGCGTACAGCTTGCAAAAACTCCGATTCTCCCGGATGCTTTTGTTCTAGCTGGATCATTAATTTATCTACATTCATAGTAACAAGGTTTTAAAATTAAAAAAAGTAACACCTCTGCTGTTATATAACTAACAATACAAATTTAAATTATATTTAATTCTGATTTATCCGCTGGAATATATTATATAACACAGTTCTACATGATTTTTATCAGGAATAAAAAAAGATTCTCCGTTGTAAAAGATAAATTAGTAACGGATAATAACTTTCCAGCTTGCAGGTTCAGTAATTTCAAATTTTAACTCATACTGATTCATTACTGTATTAAATTTATTGGGAGCTGAAAATTCAATCGTTGCTTTAAAAGGGTAAATAACATTTTCAAATCCACAAAAACTTCCTGAATTATAAAATTGCCCATTAACGGCATCAATATATAAATCATCAACCATTGTTGTTTTAACACCATCTCGTTGGAACTCAAATTCAATCCGATGAGGAGTCAATAATTCATCTTTATAAAAAGCAACTCCTGCAATTCCTATCTTTCGATGTACCTTATAGGATTTCTCTTTTATGTCTTTTAATAATTTATCATTTTTCCATATCCCTTTTATTTTTTCGTTCTCAGAGAGATCATACAAACTTCCTTTACCATGTTTTTCCCCTTTTTTAAATTGTCCCTCATAATTATCTCCATTACTCCATGTATACTTACCTGAGCCATGAGGTAATCCATTTTTAAATTTCCCTTCATATCATATTTATCCATACCCTCAGCAACACCTTGTCTATGGGCATATCCGTTTTTACAATCTCCAGAATATTCTTCTGATATTGATTTCAATAAAACTTTACACGACTTATTGTTATTCTGGCAAAAAATCTGTGTAGCAAAAAGAAAAAATACCCAAATAAATATAATTGTTAGATTCATAATACCAGATTAAGTGAAAAATCACATTGTAAATAAAATTATTATTTAGATTCTTTGGATTTTAAAATAACCCCTTTATTATTTTTTCCATCAATTTGGATAAGAATAGGTTTTTCGAAACGCACATGACGCAGATATTTATTTTCGAAAAACGCTTTTTGCTGGTTCAGATAATCAATATCATAAAAGCCATCGTTAATATAAGGGTTAATGGTAAAATAACCTACTCTGAAAGAAGTTAAATTTTGAAAAAAATGGGTCCCCTGACTTGGATCAATTCGATAATTCTCTAATCCAGACTCTACTATAACACGTGCTTGAGAAATTTGAGCCCATTTTACAGGAATTCCCAACGATGAATCAGCCGATCCCCATCGTCCAGGCCCAACTAAAACATAATTTTGCTTTTCATGGATAAACTTCTCATTCAATGCTCCAATTTCTGATGCAATAATTTTAGTATCCAACGATTTAAAAGCTTCCGGTTTAACATAAACAAAATCATAAACATCATCAATGCGCCCATTCCCGAGTGCTGACTCGCAGTAAATTATGGTGTCTTCTTCATTTACCTCATCCAGGTCAAAATCATTGACCTGATCATTTTCTACAATAGGCCTGATTTGCAGAAAATTAAACACGTAGGGTTGATCCTTTTCAACATTTAAATCAATAGCAAACTCAATTTCAATGGGGTTACCCATTTCTTTCTGGCTAACTTCAAGGAGTGTTTTAAGTATTTCAGCTAAAGGAAAAACTTCGTGTTTAAGAATATTGGCATAAGTGATAACTCGTTTCCCTTCATAAAAAATTCCATCTCGTAACATATTGTTCTCGAAATCATAAGTAGAAGCTGCAAATTTCAAGGATGAATCATTTTCTGCCTCTTTAATATCCAGTCGAACCAAGTTTATACCATCATCTGTCGAAGGATAAAATTTCGTAGGACACATATCCAACGCATAAAAACGCTTTTGTGTATCCTTTAAAGCCATTTCGGGATTTGAAAGTTGTAATATCTTTTTTGGATGTTTAGGCGAAAAACGTAATGAAATACCACCATCAACTATCTGTTTGCCAAGGCCATAAGCAATGTTAGCAATTCCTTCTTCAGATTTTTCCGGTTCAATAGGATAAAAATTGATAGATCGGGCTACACCCGAAATAGTTGGATAAAAACGATTACCGAATTGAGTACCACAAACCTCCTGTAATATGATACCCATTTTTTCTTCATCAATAACATTGGAAGTAGCAGCCATATATGCCTTGCTACTTTTGTAATATACTGAGGCGTAAACACATTTAACAGCATCCGAAAGCATTTTTATCATTAAAGTGCTATTCGATGTCTTAGGGATCATATACGTTGAATAAATTCCTGCAAAGGGCTGGTAATGTGAATCTTCAAGCTTTGATGACGATCTGATAGCTACCGGATTCTGGATCACTGAAATAAAAGCATATAAATCCTGATAAACTCTACTTGGCAACTTCGCATTTACAAAGTGTTCCAATATTTCTTCATCAGACTGGTCAGACATGGCAATCTTATAAAGATTGTTATCTTCCATATATTCATCAAAAATATCTGTACTTAATACTACCGTTCGAGGAATCGTAACAATAACTCCCGGAAATTTATTGAATATCTGATTCTTTTTAATAATTGAATTCACAAAAGCCAATCCCCGGGCTTTTCCTCCTATCGACCCATCACCAATACGAGAAAAAATAAGATACTCATCGAAACTATTTTTATCAAATTTAGCAATTACGCCCCGTCCTTTACTCATTCGATAACTTGATATCGCTCGGTAAATATATGTTCGCGCATCTTTAAGGCTTTTGAAATCTTCAAGCGATAAAAACTTAAACAATTGAGCTATAGGAAAAACAGCCCGTGCATTCAGCCATTTCGACAAATCATTTCTGCTGGCATGATATTCCAATGATTTATCGGGTATAGTAAGTAATAAATTTTGTAATGATTGTAGATCTGATGCACGTCCAATGGGTTTTAAGGTATCAGGATCACGAAAAACAAACTCTCCAAATGCAAATTGTTTTATAATATAATTTCGGAGTTCAATGGATAATGTTTTAGAATATTTATGTATAAATCCTACGCCTAGTTCGTCGGCATATTTTTTATTATCCATATCTGATGATTGAAGCAATAAAGGCATAAATTCATCATCTTCTTTCACCTTTTTACATAACTTTATTCCTGCTAATTTATCCTTAACGCCATTTCGTGGATACGTTATATCAGAGATAATGCCCAACATATTATATTTATACTTTTCATAAATTCCTATAGCCTGTTCGTAGTTAGTGGCCAAAAGAATTTTCGGACGCCCTCTCATGCGCAACATACGTTGGTGCTCATTTAGCGCTTCGCGCATATATTCCTTCGATTGTTTAAAAATTATTTTATAAACATTTGGCAAGTAACTTGAAATATAGCGAATTGAGTCTTCAATTAAAAGAATTGTTTGCACTCCAACCACTTCAACATCGTGTTGAACATTCATTCGGTCCTCAATCAATTTTATAATAGCTAATAATAAATCGGCATTTCCCAACCAACAAAACACATAATCGATAGCGCTCAGATCTTCTTTTTCCAGGCGCATGGTAACCTCTCTGGAAAAATGAGTAAGTACAACAATAGGGATATTAGGATATAAAGATTTAATTTCTTTTGCAAAACTAAACGTATCATTATTCCCTATGCGAAGCATAGTGATAACCAGGTCGATGTTATCGGTTCTAAGAATCTCAAATGCCTGCTCAGGTGAATTTGCTAAAATAAAAATGGGTGGATACCTTAAATTTAATGCAACATATTCGTTAAAGATCTGTTCGTCGATACGGCCATCTTCTTCAAGCATAAAAGAATCATAGTTACTGGCGATTAACAACACCTTATGAATTCTTCGCTGCATTAATAGATTAAACGATGTATCATTAAAATCTATTTTTAAAGTATCTTGCTGGTTGGTATAAAAACTCATCGTAAAGTCGTTTTAAAATTATTCTTTATTTGCCTTTGTAATCGTAGCAATCCTCTTTCTGCCATCCATTGTAATGGTTAAAGGTTTGTTAAATGTAACATGCTTAAAATAATTTGTTTTTTCAACCACCTTTTGTTGATTTAAGATATCCCATGAAATATAATCTTTTATTGATTTATGATTTACGGAAAAATATCCAACACTCATTGAGGTAACATTATGAAAAAAATGAGAACCCAAGGATGCATCCAGGGCAAAATCATCAAGACTCATTTCAACAATAATCTTGGCATTTGAAATTTGTGGCCACGAAACAGGAATTCCAATAAACTTATCCCTTGTTCCCCATCTACCGGGCCCAATTAGCACATATTGTTTCCCAGCTTCCTGCATCTTTTGATTTAATTTTTCTATTTCATTGGCCATTTCTAAGGTATGTGTATTATTAAATTTTTCGGGAACAACATATATAATATCTTTGATGTTTTGAATTTTTCCATTACCCATCGTCTTTTCTGAATAAAGTACCAAATCTTCTTCATCAATTTTTTCAACATCAACATTAAAATCATCTTCGTTACAAACTAAGGGTTTAATCTGTAATAAATAAAAAGATGCCAACCCATTTTTATCTTTATTTAAATCAACAGCAAACTCAATTTCAACTGGTGACCCCAAAGATTCTTTAACAATATCAAGGATGACATTAATTGTTTTTGCTAAAGGAATATAATCATATTTTAAGATATTGGCGAAATTTATTATGCGTGGGCCATAGCTATCCAATCCTGGAGTAATAACATCATTATCAGGATTATAAACAGAAACCAGATGTTTCAAAGTACCGTGTTTTTCAGACTCACTAATATCCAGTTTTATCAATCCAGCATCCTCACCTTCCAGTAAATTAATATCTGTTTTGGAAAGGTTAACAGCATAAAAATATAATTGAGAATTTTTATATAGATCTTTGTTTGAAACAA
Source organism: Bacteroidota bacterium (assembly GCA_034661075.1). Lineage (GTDB taxonomy): Bacteria > Bacteroidota > Bacteroidia > Bacteroidales > UBA12077 > UBA12077. The sequence goes on along the minus strand of JAYEKP010000082.1, from coordinate 12,958 downwards.
TTTCAAGAGTTGGATAGGAAGGTGAAAAACGAAAAGCTTTTTCTCCTTCCACAACATATTGTCCTAAACCTAAAGCAGCAACAGCAAAACCCTCATCAGGTTTCATATACGCTACGGGATAAAAATTATGTGATTGGGCTGTTCCGCTAATATGCGGATAATAATAATCGGAAAACTCATTTCCAACTACTTCCTGTAACACAACAGCCATTTTTTCTTCCTCAATCTTGTGTCCGATAGCTTTAAAATAAGTACGCGCATTTTTTGAATAAATGGATGCAAATACCAATTTAATGGCATTCATTAGCTGCTCGTATCGTTCTTGAAAATCAGGGTGATTATTGGGTAGAATATAGGTTTCGAAAATGCCGGAAAAAGGCTGTGTAATACTATCTTCAAACAAACTTGACGAACGGACAGCAATTGGTTTGGTAATCTTCTCAACAAAAACCTTTAATCTTTTTTTCAGGGTATACGAAAGTTCTCCTCGTATAAATTTTTTGCGTAATGTTTCATAATTTTGTTCATGAAAAATCGTTTCACCCAATTTATTAACCTCAATAAACATATCGAACTCATCCGTACCAATTATACTTGTACGAGGTGTTCGGACATTAATTAGCGGTAAAAGTTCTTTAAACTTAAAATTATAAATCAATGTATTGATAAATGCTAACCCTCTACCTTTCCCTCCTAACGCACCAGATGCCAGGCTTACAATATTACTCTCCTCAAGAAGAGCTGATTCACTGAAGTTTACAATTTTTCCTTTATCCTGTTCGGTACGGTATAATTTTAGGATATTGATGAGAAAATCTCTTAATTGTTTGGGACTTTCAAAATCGGTAATTTTTAAAGGATTGATGATTTTTGCAATCTGAATCTCTCCACGAGCCATTAGCCATAACGAAAATTGATTTTTTACCGCATGATAAACCAATGAATCTTCGGGAACGGTTCTTAGATAGGACTCAAACTCAGCCATTGATTTTGCAACAGCTATTTGTCTTCCCTGATTATCCCGATATACAAAATGTCCAAATCCTAAATGATAATTAATAAAACTTTTTAAATCCTGAAGTAACGTTTCCGAATTTTTATTAATAAAATTTGATTTTATTTCGTAGGTTTTTTTTGCATTCTCAGGATTAGATGATTGTAATACAGTGGGCAAATTTGTAATATTTTCTTTAATATATTGTATTAATTCAAATCCTGCATTATTATCTAATTTTCCATTTTTCGGAAAGCTAACATCAGAAATAACACATAAAAAATAATCGCTATAATGTTCAAATATATCCATTGCTTCTTCGTAAGTACTTACAAGAAGAATTTTGGGCCGGGTTCGTAATTTTAACACTTTATATAAATCATCGGTATTAACATCTTCAATCAACCGCTGCGTTTGCTCCATAATAATTTTATACAACATGGGTAGATATCGAGAATAATACCGAGGCGAATCTTCAATAAGCAAAATTACACGGGTAAGTCCAATTTTAGTATCATTTTCTACATTAACCTGGTCTTCAATTAATTTTACCATAGCAAAAAACACTTTTGAATCGCCATTCCAGATAAATAATTTATCAATATGCGATAAATCTCTTTTCTGATCTTCGAGTTCTGCCAGGTCACTATTATTATTTAACAATAAAAAAACAGGAATGTAAGGATACTTATTTTTTAAAGTGGCTGCTATCTTTAAAGGAGTACTTTTATCCACACCCAACATTAAAATTACCATATCGAAATGCTTTGATTCGAGTGCTTCTAAAGCTTCATCCCTATTTGAAACACCGGTAACTCTTGGCATGGAAGTTAAGTTAAGCTGGTAATACTCGTCCAATATATGATCGGAAAACCGGCCTTCTTTCTCAATGCTATATGCATCATATAAATTCGCTATTAGAAGAATTTCCTTTACTTTAAATGGCATTAAATCATGTAATAAATCACGATCGGCATTGTGTTTATTTAAGAATTTCTGCAATAGCTGTCGGCTATTTAAAACTTTCTCTGCATTTTCAGAAACATCTTTTCGCTGTTCATATTTAGCTTCCTGCTTTTTAATAATATTTTTTGCTCTAAAACTATTAATAAACCCTAAAATCAAATTTGATAAATTAACCAACAAATCGCGCTCTTCCTGTAAAAAAGGGCCTTCAAAAAAATTAGGAAATTCTTTCAAGTAGGAAATTTCAATAACTCCATCTTCACCATCAATGGTTTGAAAAGTTTGCCGTTGCATCCATTGCGTTTCTTTAAATCCTGGGCTATGATATTCTCTATCATCAAAAATAATACGTGCAACGGCATGTTCAGGGTATTGCCAGGCTTTAGGTAATATTAGTACAACTTTTTGTAAAGTCTCTTCAATCGATTTTCCCTCTTTTATAATTTTTGTGGTTTGATTTATGCATGATAATTCCTTGAGACGCTCTTTATTTTCAGCTATTAACTTACTAAAATCTGAATTTTGGTGCACATTATCATCCATAGAGGTAATTTTTAAAACCCTTTAATTATAGATTAAATCAATACAAGTTGATTCATAATTATATAAATATAAATGATTTTTGTGCTGAATAAAAATATTTTTTCAACTAAAAATAATTAGGAAAATATATAAAAAAACGAGCTACCTTTTAAGATAGCTCGTTTTTATAGTTTAAAAAATTTTTTTATATCTCCCAGGTTGTACCACTTCTTAATAAATCATCAACATTTTTTATCGACGATTTAGATTTAACCATATCAACCTGTTCTTGTACACTTTGATCATATGTTCTGGCTTTCACATTTCGAATTACACCAAAAGCAACGGGATAATCGGGATATCGCATATTAGCCAACATAAGATGAATTCCTGGGTTTTCATTCTCGGCATTGTGCACAAGAATGTCTTTTTCGGAATATTCTTTTCCCAGTTCTACCACTTTAAGCCTCATGTTGTCAGCATCAAGCATTAATCCTTTATCCTTATTTTTTCCAAAAATCATGGGTTCGCCATGTTTTAGGATGATGGTACGATCTTCTTTATGTTCTTTATCTGTTAATGCGGCATGTGTTTTATCGTTATAAATCACACAATTCTGCAATACTTCTACAACAGACGCTCCTTTATGCCTTGCTGCTTCAACAAATATTTCTTGCGATAATTTAAGATTGTTATCAATGGAACGAGCAAAAAATTTGCCCTGAGCGCCAATTACTAATTCGCCAGGATGAAATGGATGCTCTACCGTACCATAAGGAGAAGTTTTGGTTATCGCGCCAAATTTAGATGTTGGGGAATATTGTCCTTTGGTTAATCCGTAAATTTCATTGTTAAATAAAATAATATTGATATCAACATTTCTCCGCACAACATGAATAAAGTGATTTCCACCAATAGCTAATGCATCACCATCGCCTGTAATTTCCCACACACTTAAGTCGGGGTTTGATACTTTAACTCCTGATGCAATTGCTGGTGCACGTCCGTGAATGCTATGAAATCCATAGGTGTTCATATAATAAGGGAAACGTGAAGAACAGCCTATCCCTGAAATAAATGCAAATTTTTCTTTTGGTATTCCTAATTCAGGCAGAGCTCTTTGAATAGCATTCATAATGGCATGGTCACCACAACCAGGACACCATCTTACTTCCTGGTCACTTTTAAAATCTTTTGCTGTTAATATATTTTGATTTTCGGCCATAATTATTCCTCCAATAATTTTTGGAAATGTTCAACTAATTCAACAATAGTAAAAGGCAATCCTTGCACTTTGTTGTATTGTAAATATTTAAAATCAGGGTTTGTCATTCGAAGGTAATTGGCAAATTGGCCCATGTTAATCTCACAAACAACAATCTTATCAAACTTACTAAAAACTTCAGCAGTATTTTCAGGTAAAGGTTTAATGTAATTAAAATGTGCAAGACTAATCTTTTTACCTTCAGCCTGCAACTGAGTAACTGCTGTAGAAAGATGTCCGTAAGTTCCTCCCCATCCAACAACTAATAAGTCTCCAGAATCTTCTCCTTCGACTTTGAGCTTAGGTATAAATTTATTTACCCGTTGAACTTTTTCTTCACGTAAGTTAACCATCTTTTGATGATTCAGAGGATCGTGAGAAACAGAACCTTTTAATTCATCTTTTTCAAGCCCCCCAACTCTGTGTTCTAATCCTTTAGTACCAGGAATAGCCCATGTTCGCGCTAATTTCTCTGCATCACGGGCATAAGGATTCCAGTCTTTTGTTTCTTCAGTTACAAGCGGCGGCTTAATAGATGGATATTCGGCCATACTAGGAATTTTCCATGGCTCAGAGCCATTGGCTATAAACCCGTCAGATAATAAAATTACGGGGGTCATATGTTCAACTGCAATTTTTGCAGCAGTAAATGCATAATGAAAACAATTTGATGGTGAGCTTGCTGCAATAACTACAACTGGGCTTTCGCCGTTTCTACCATACAATGCTTGCATTAAATCCGACTGTTCGGTTTTCGTAGGTAATCCAGTTGAAGGGCCACCACGTTGTACATCAACAACGACTAAAGGTAGTTCGGTCATAACAGCTAAACCAATAGCCTCAGATTTAAGCGCTAAACCAGGGCCTGAAGTTGTTGTGATGGCTAAATTTCCGGCAAAACTTGCACCAATAGATGTACATATTCCAGCTATTTCATCTTCAGCTTGAAAAGTTTTTACCCCCAGATTTTTTTGTTTTGATAATTCTTGCAAAATTTCGGTTGCAGGGGTTATAGGATACGATCCACAAAACAATTCAAGATTTGCTTTTTCTGCTGCCGCAAGAAATCCCCATGCAGTAGCAATATTCCCATTAATATTTCGATAAATACCTTTATCAATTTTCCCAGGGCTTACCATATAAGAGGGGGTCATATGCTCCATTGTTTCAGCATAATTATATCCCGCATGAAGAACTTTTTTATTGGCTTCAATAACCAAAGGTTTCTTCTTGAATTTCGATTCAAAAAAATCTTCGGTATACGATAATGGCCTGTCAAAAATCCAGTAAACCATTCCTAAGGCAAACATATTTTTGCTCCTTAAAATACTTTTGGGATCAAGTCCCATATCTTTAAGTGCTTCTTTTGTTAAAGAAGAAATCGGAGCTTTTATGATATTAAAGCGATCAAGTTTATCTACTTTGATCGGATCATCCGTTTTAAACCCGGCTTTTGTTAAGCCTTTTTCATCAAAACTGTCATCATCAAGAATAATAGTTCCCCCATCTTTTACCCATTTTTCATTTGCTTTAAGTGCTGCAGGGTTCATTGCGATTAAAATATCTGCATAATCGCCGGGAGTTTTTACTTTTGTTTTTCCAACATGTACCTGAAAACCAGAAACCCCACCTATAGTACCTTGCGGAGCTCTAATTTCAGCCGGATAATCAGGAAATGTAGATAAATCATTACCGATAAACGCTGAGGTATCAGAAAACAATGTTCCGGTAAGTTGCATGCCATCGCCTGAGTCTCCGGAAAACCGAATTACGACATCTTCTTTTTCAATGGCATCTGCTTTTTTACTCATAATAATTTAATTTAGTAGATTATTTTTAACAGACTTTTACAAAATGTAAATGCATATAAAACAGGCATCCTGTTTCATATGCATTTTCGAAATTTATTATTATACGCTCGTTTGTTTCTATAATAATAGAATTAAATTAATTCTTTTACAAAATTAAGTAATGTTAATTAATTATTAATTATTTTTCAGTTAATTTTTACATATTTAATATATGATTTTTCTCACCATTTTTATAAATTTAAATTTACTATTAATCAATCAATTATAATTAACAAAATGGCATTAATAAAAACAGTAAGAAACCATACTCCACAATTTGGAAAAAATTGTTTTTTAGCAGAGAATTCAACCATCGTTGGTGATGTTGTTGTGGGGGATCATTGCAGTTTTTGGTTTAACTCTGTAATCAGAGGAGATGTAAATTCAATCCGCATAGGAAACAAAGTTAATATCCAGGATGGAACGGTTCTTCATTGTTTATATGAAAAATCTACTATTGATATTGGCAACAACGTTTCCATAGGACATAATGTAGTTATTCATGGGGCAACTATTCGAGACAACGTGCTTATTGGTATGGGAGCCATAATAATGGACGATGCAGTTATCGGAGAAAATTCAATAATTGCAGCTGGAGCTATTGTTTTAAACGGCACAAAGGTTGAACCTGGAAGTATTTATGGTGGAGTTCCTGCTAAAAGAATAAAATCAATAAATCAGGAACAAACAAAAGAAATGATAGAAAAAATTGCCGAAAATTATTTGATGTATGCCAGCTGGTACGAATAACTATAGCTGATATAAAGAAAATTTTTTATCCGTAAGATTTTTTAAAAAATTATTTAAAATATCCATATTCCCGGTAGTATAAAATTCATAAATTGGTTTGGTTGAATCTTGATGGGTTAATCTTTCCTTTTTCAAGATATTATAGGTTTGTTTTGCAACGGCAGGGGCTGGATCCAATATTTTTACATTTTTGGGAAGGACTTCTCTTAAAACAGGCATTAAGAATGGATAATGAGTACACCCCAAAACCAAATGATCAATATTCATTTTAATGAATGGGTGAATAAGTTTTTGTAGATGCTCTTTGGTTTCCTTTTCATCAATTAGGTTATTCTCAACAATATCAACCAATTTATCGCCTATGCTAATATTAACTTTCACATCTTTTGCAAAACGTTTCGTTGTCTCCTGATATAATTTCCCATTAAATGTACCTTCTGTTGCTAATACTCCAATACTTTTTGTTTTCGAATGCAATGATGCTGGCTTTACAGCAGGTTCCATACCTATAAAAGATATTTTATATTCTTTTCTTAAATAATCAATGGCAGCAGCTGTTGCAGTATTACAGGCCACAACAATTATTTTACATTGTTTATGGATTAAAAAATCAACATTTCGTTTGACTAATTCTATTATTTCATGTTCTGTTTTCGATCCATAAGGGCAATTTGCACTATCAGCATAATAAATAACTGACTCATTTGGTAATAATTTAACCATTTCTTTCCATACAGATAAACCACCAACTCCTGAATCGAAAACACCTATTGGGCGTGAATCATTCATTTTTTAAATGATATAAAAAGACCATCTTCAATATTTTAAAGATGGTCAAAAATATTTAAGTCAATAAATTATTCAATACCTAACTCTTTCTTAACTAAGGGCAGAATATCTATGCTTTGTTCTGAAAAATAAACCACACTTCCTGCGCTTAAATCAAAAACATAAGTAAACCCATTAGCTTTTGCTACTTTTTGAATAGCATTTTCAGCTTTTTCCATAATGGGCTGAAACAATTCCTGCTCTTTTCGTTGCAGGTCTTGCTGAGCAGTAGTCTGAAACTCCTGCACGCGTCGTTGCATCTCTTGAATTTCACTTTCTTTTGATTGACGAACTAATTCAGAATAGGACTCTTGTTTTTCCAAATAAGTATTTACCTTCGTTTGATATTCTACCTGCATAGCTTCCATTTCTTGCTGAAGCATTTGGCTATAATTCTGTAACTCTTGTCTTGCACTATCTCTTTCGGGCATTACCGATAGCAATTCATTAGAATTGATATGTCCAAATTTATAATCTGTTTTCTGAGCATATACTCCTGAAATTGAAAACATTACAACGATTAATAATATTCCTAAATACTTTTTCATAAGTTTTTCTTTTTTAGTTATGTACAAATTTATAAAATTAATTTTTATACCCTAATTTTTCAAGGACTTCATCGCTTTTATCATATTTTGGATCAGTAAATAATACATTTGATCCTGTAGCCGTATCGAAAATAATGGCATAATTTCCGGATTGGGCTATATCCTGAATAACAGTATATACTTCGTCTTGTATAGGTTTTATAAGTTCTTCGCGTTTTTTAAATAATTCCCCATTGGGGCCAAAATACTTCCGCTGCAAATTTTTAACTGATTTTTCTTCAGCTAATATCTCTGCTTCCCTTTGTTTTATCATTTCATTCGTTAACAAAACTTTCTCGCTTTGAAAATCTTTATACATCTGGTCAATTTTAGTATATTCCTCTTCAATTTCTTTCTGCCATTCTATAGATAAATTATTTAATTTATCTTGAGCTGCTTTATATGAAGGAATATTGCTTAAGATATATTCGGTATCAACATATGCAAATTTCTGGCCAAAAGTTATAATTGGCACAATAAAAAGTAAAATAAAAAATGTAATCCGTTTCATAGCGTAACTTTTGATGGATTAAAATTGTTGACCTATAACAAAGTGGAACTGGGGTCCGTTTGCATCTTCGTTTCCTGGAATAGCATCAAACCCATAACCCCAGTCAACACCCAACAAACCAAACATTGGCAAGAATGCACGTAAACCAATACCTGCAGATCTTTTTATTTGAAAAGGATTATAATCCTTGATATCGGACCACGCATTACCTGCTTCAACAAAAGCAAGTAAATAAACAGTAGCCTGAGGTTTTAACGCTACAGGATAACGTAACTCGAAATTAATTTTTTCATACACATTACCTGCATCTTTGCCATTTTCATCACGCGGTGTAAGTGAGCCATTTTCGTAACCACGTAAGGCGATGGTCTCAACCCCATATAGACTATATCCTGAAAGGCCATCTCCACCTAAATTAAATCTACCGAATGGTGTATAACCAATATCTTTATTATAATAACCCAGATAACCAAATTCTGTGTTTGTAGCCAAAACTAAATCATCCCAAACTTTTAAATACCAGGATCCTTTATATTTCCATTTATGGTATTCTACCCAATTAAATTTACGCAAATTAATTTTTTCATTAACTGCATTCTGTATAAGTATACTTTGTTGAGCGTCGGTATAACTATCCCAATCTTCGTATTGGTCAGGTACTCCATTCTCAATATTTTCTTGTTCTATGTCTGATAAAGACCAGAAGTTATCTTCTTTAAACAATGAATAAGGGGGTGTAAATTGTAATGATAAGGAAAATGAGGATCCGGAACGAGGATAAATAATCTGGTCGGTTGAATTCCGTGCAAAAGTTGTGGTTAAGCTAAGATTATTTGCATCGCCATTATTGATAATAAAACCACCCCAATCATTTAAGCTATATTTTTGATAAGAAATTGAATTTGAAACAGTAAAATAATCATCCGGCCATTTTAACCTTTGCCCTAAACCAATAGATGCACCCAGTATTTTCAAATATTCATCACCAACCTCATAAAAGTAATTCGTAGTTTTTTGAATGCTATAATAAGCAGAAACAGAAAAGGAGTTCGGTTTTTTACCGCCAAACCAGGGTTCAACAAAACTAAAACTATAGGCTGAATAATATTGTCCATTGGTTTGAGCTCTTAAGCTTAAGGTTTGTCCATCACCTGATGGGATTGGCCTCCATGCATCTTTTTGAAATAATTTTCGTGCTGAAAAATTGCTAAATCGCAATCCTAATGTTCCAACAAACATACCAGCACCCCAACCTCCTGAAACTTCTAATTGATCTGTAGATTTCTCCACAACAGAATAATCCAAATCAACAGTTCCTTCGGCTTGATTAATATTGGTAGGTTCAATTCCAAATTGTTCGGGATCAAAATAATCTAATTGAGCTAATTCTCTTTGCGAACGGATAATATCAGACTTACTAAAAAGTTGTCCCGGACGAGTGTATAATTCTCTTCGGATAACATGCTCGTTTGTTTTGGTATTTCCTGCAATACTTATTTTGCTTATACGTACTCGTTTCCCTTCATACATCCGTAATTGAATATCTACCGAATCGTTTTCAATGGATTGTACTGTTGGTGTAACGTTAAAAAATAAATATCCATGATCAAGATATAAATTACTTACGGCATCATCGGCTATATTTAAACGTTCGTTAAGCATTTCGATATCATAAGGGTCGCCTTTTTTTATTTTTAATGCGGCATTTAACAATTGGGTTGAATATTTGGTGTTTCCTACCCAATCAATGTTGCGAAAGAAGTATTGATCCCCTTCATTAATTTCAATATCTATGACTAATCGTTTTTCATTTACTTCATAAACACTATCTCTAACTATTTCTGCATCTCTATATCCTTTAGCATTATATTCAGCTATAATTTTTTCTTTATCTTCTTCATACAAATCTTTAATAAATTTGGAAGGTTTAAAAAAGTTTAAATTAACCTTTTTGGTTTCTTTCATGGTTCTTCGCAACTTACCATCTGAAAATACAGTATTCCCTATAAAATTTATATCATCAATTTTTACTTTTTCTCCCCGATCAATATAAATTTTTAATTTAACATTATTAAGTTGGGTCGTGGTATCATCAACTTGAACAATATCGACAGTTGCATTTAGAAATTTTTTCTCTTTTAAGTAATCCAGAATGGTTCTTTCGGTTCTAATAATAAGATTTTCTGTTACCTGGGCTCCTCTTTTGAGTTCCAGTTTTTCGCGAATATCTTTTTCTTTCGATTTTTTTAAACCATAAATTTCTAAGTCCGAGAGTCTGTTTCTTTCCAATAAAAAAATTTCGAGAGATATACTATCAAGCACCACGTCTGTTATGGATATTTTTACATCAGAGAAGAGCCCCTGATTCCATAATTTCTGAATAGCGTTAGTGATATCGTCCCCAGGGACAGTAATTTCTTGTCCTACACTTAATCCTGAAAGGTTAACAAGTATATTTTCATCTAAATATTTTATCCCAGCAATGGAGATATCTTTAATTATATATTCTTCAGGTTTTTGATAATTAGCAACTGGTAACGAAGCGTAATTAATATCCTGAGCAATGATTTGAATACTGAAAATTGAAAGAATTATAATCGGTAAAATCTTTTTTAACATTCTGCTTCAATACGTTTAAATTTAACTACTTTTTTATTTGTTCACTAATTTTACCAAAACGTCGTTCTCTTTTCTGATAGTCTAATATTGCATGGTATAAATCCTTTTTTCTAAAATCAGGCCACAAAACGTCAGTAAAATATAATTCGGTATAAGCAATTTGCCAAAGTAAAAAATTGCTTATTCGATATTCCCCACTTGTTCTAATCAGCAAATCAGGGTCTGGTATTCCACTTGTATATAAATATTGTTCAAAAAAATCATTTTCTATGTTTTCAATATTAACGGGTTGTTTATGCATTTGAGTCAAAATATTTTTTACAGCGTTTAAAATTTCCCATCGAGCACTATAATTAAGCGCCAGAATTAAGGACAACCCGGTATTTTTAGCTGTTTTTTCTTTTAACTCTTGTAAATTTCTATTCACATCATTAGGCAAATCATCCATGTTGCCAATAGTCAATAAACGAACATTATTTTTAATTAGTGTATCGGTTTCGGAATTAATTGTAGCTACTAAAAAAGACATTAAGGCATCTACTTCTTGTTTGGGCCTTTTCCAATTTTCGGTAGAAAAAGCATATAAAGTAAGATATTTAACTCCCAGTTCGCCTACTCCTTCAACCGTTTCTTTAACAGCTTTTACTCCATTTTTATGCCCGAAGATTCTCGAATTTCCTTTTTTTTGTGCCCATCTGCCATTTCCATCCATTATAATCGCAATATGCTTCGGCAGTTTATTCTTATCAATCTTTTCTTTTAAATCCATTGGTCAATCATCATATGTCGGACAATCAATTTTATCTCTAAATATTTTATAGGTTACAAAAACACCACAAAACGAGTACCAATCATCATTATGTATAATTGGCGTGTTTACTTCGTCTTGAATATTTAGAACTCCATCAACCTGGTCATCAAATGTTTTACTATAACTCCATTCAACACCTACAGTTAAGCGCTCAAAGATATTATATTTAATTCCTAATCCAAAAGGAATCGTCACTGGATTTTCAAAACCTCCCGAATTAAACAAATAGTTTACTCCAACTCCGGCAAACATAAACGGAGAGAACCTTTTTTTATTTTTTTCAATATACCCAGAGCTATTGTAAGGAAAGAAATTGAATTCCAAAATCATCGAAACATCAAAATAAGAGGTGGAAAATGAAGCTCCTCGTTGCTGATTCTCAATATTCGAAAAGTCTGCATCATCTCCTTTTAATTTTCCATAAGATGATTTAAGCGTTGAAGTTAAATGATCGCTTAAATTGTATTTTATAAGCAGCCCAAAAGCAGGTGAAGAAGCATAAAATAATTTTGAAGAATTAATATCGCCCTGATAATAAGATGTTCCTAACAACAATCCAAGTTCAGTCTTGCTTTGTGAAAATACAACTACTCCCCATAAGATGGACATAAATAACAATATATTTTTTTTCATATAAAAAACTAATATCGAATATTTGGTTTTTTGCTCTTTGGCTTAATTTTATATGAAACGTATATTGTTGTTAAATAGTATAAATCATTATGTTTTGATAGATCCGGGCTGAAACCATCAATAAAATCAGTGGTTGTGATTCGGGCTGATAGGTCCATTCCAATATAAAGGTCGCTGCGGATAGGATATTTTGCTCCTATACCCACAGGAAAAACAAAGGTTAAGTTTTTACTATCATTAAATCGTTCACTTCCAATAAAGTCATCTTTTGCTTTTGGCTTAAAATAGGATCCGCCTAACCCGGCAAAAACATACACATTAACTGCAGCATTTAATTTTTTTAAGCCACTTCGCAATGCCATTGTTGAATAAGTTATTAATTGCTTTTCTTTAGTGATATGATATTCAACATGCCCATATAACTCAACCAGATTCGTTGAAAAAGCATAATTTCTTGTTTCATTTTTTGAACCTATATCAGAACCATGAAAATTTGCATATGTAAGGCTACCCTTAGCAGCAAGTCTTTCCGTTATTCTATATCTATAACCAATCATTAAATGAGGCCGGGTATAAGCAAAATCAACATCTAATATGATTGAAGCTTCGGGATCATTTGCCCC
>JAYEKP010000081.1:0-3555 GCA_034661075.1 Bacteroidota bacterium | reverse complement strand
AAAAAAATTACTAGTGTCATTCCGAGGATCCCGATAGCTATCGGGAGACGAAGGAACCGAAATTGCGTAAGCAATGAGCTCAGCGAAGCTAATCTGTAAATGGTTGATAATAAAAGATTGCGTCGCTTCGCTCGCAATGACACTGGAGAGAGGAAAGAGCTCGCAATGACACTGGAGAGAGGAAAGAGCTCGCAATGACACTGGAGAGAGGAAAGAGCTCGCGATAACGCAGGTGAGAGGAAAGGGCTCGCAATGACACAGGAGAGGAAAAATAGATTGCGTCGCTCCGCTCGCAATGACGCATGAGTGTAGAAAGGATGGCTCGCAATAACGCACGAGAGTGGGGATGATAACACATGAATGAAAGAAGGATGGCTCGGATAGTTTTCAATAAACCAAACCAAAAACCTGGTAATATCCATCTTTTCGGAAAGGTGTTACTTACTGAACTAACAAGGGCCATATAGAGAACATTATGGTAACATTTATGAATAGCTCAGGTTAAAACCCATTTTGTTCGTGATTATTTATCTACTATAATAAATTCTCTGAAATTTTTTCGGTCAATTTTCTTTGTGTTGGCATTATATGTTTTAACAAAGGTTTTAGGGAATTTTATTTTTGTTTTAGGATTCCATTTAAACTCATAACCAGAAATTTCTCCATTTTTTTCCTCTACAAAATCTACCTCTTGTTGCTGCTTTGTTCTCCAAAAATACATTCTTGCAAAAATGTCTTTATATAGGTTTTGTTTTATTCTTTCTGCCAGTAAGAAATTTTCCCAGAGAGCGCCAACATCAGCTCTTAACTTAAGTTGATTAAAGTTTCCAATAATCATATTTCTTATGCCATTGTCGTAAAAATATATTTTTCTATTTCTTTTTATTTCATTTCTTATATTACGACTAAAACTATGCAGTCTAAAAACGATATACCCTTTTTCAAGAATATCGATATATTTTTGAATGGTTATCTTATTTACACCAATGGTTTGAGCAAGTTCATTATAATTTACTTCACTTCCAACTTGTAACGAAAGGGCTAATAGCAGGTTATCAAGTATTTCGGGTTTTCTTATTTCCGAAAAAGCCAAAATATCTCTATATAAATAACTACTTGTTAAGTTTTTTAATACCTCTCTTTCCTTCCCTTGATTATTTAAAACTTCGGGATAAAATCCATATATAATTCTATTTTCAATTTGTTGTTCGGCTTTAATAAAACCTTCTTTCTTTTCAAATTCTTCCCACGAAACAGGGAATAATTCATATTCCCATTTTCTACCTGTTAATGGTTCATTGAATTTATTCCCCAGATCGAAAGAAGAAGAACCTGATACAATTAACTGAACATCTTTAAATTGATCTGTGATTATTTTTAATGTTAAACCTATTCCTTCAATTCGTTGTGCCTCATCTACAAAAACCGTTTTGTAATTACCCAAAAATGTTCTTATTTGCTCGGTATTAGGATTTGATAATAGTTGTCTGATCGTAGGATCATCTGCATCGAAAAATAAGTATTCTTGATCTTTTAATAAATGTTTAACTAAGGTAGTTTTTCCGACCTGTCTGGCCCCAACTATTATAATAGCTTTCCCGGTTCCGATTTTATTTTTTATACTATTTTCAAGCTCCCTGGAATACATGATCTTTTTTATTTCAAAGATAAAAATTATCATAATGACTAAAAATTATAACCAAAAGTCATTAAAAAACCTTGTAGCTTCTAAATAAACGAGTACGTTCCTTTTTACTCGTACATTTTCCGGGTAGCTCTCAATAAACCTACAATTGCAGTGTCATTCCGAGGAGTCCCTAAAAAACACAAACGTCATTGCAAACAACAAGTGTCATTGCGAACGATCCCGTCCCGAAAGCTTTCCGGAGCTATCGGGAGTCTTTAAGACACGCAGAGAATTGGACAGAAGTTGTTCGTTAATCTGTTAGTCGGTTTAAAAATTTTCCAAAATCGTTATGTCCAATAATTTTTACATCAGAAACAGAACCCATAGTATTACCTGTATATATCAGATACTTTTGTGTTATATCATGCTGAGAAGGAAATTTTTTTAAATTTTTAAGATAATCTTTATTAAATGTTTCTCCCCCTTTTATTTCCAGAGCAATTGTTTTTTGATTATCTAATTCAATGATACAATCTATTTCTGTTCCGTTACTTTCTCTCCAGTAATATGCCGATGGTTGTTTGCCGGCATGTTGTTGTGTTTTTATGATTTCACTTATAATAAAGTTTTCGTATAGAGCACCATAAAGATAATGGTTTCTGATCATTTCGGCATGCTGAATATTTAATAATGAACAAACCAGTCCGGTATCATAAAAGTATAGCTTAGGAGATTTAATTAATCTTTTATTGTAGTTTTTATAGAATGGTTGAATCTGAAAAATTATAAAACTTGATTCTAATAACGAAAGCCATGATTTAGCTGTATTAACTGTAATACCGGTATCGTTTGCCAATGATGAAAGATTTAAAATCTGGCCGACTCTTCCTGCACATAAACTTATAAATCTGGTAAATGTATTCAGGTTTTCAATATTTTTTAACGATCGGATATCCCTTTCAATATAAGTTTGTATATAAGATGGATAAAAATCTGTAGGTTTAATATCTACATCGTGTAAACGCGGATAAAATCCTTTAAACAGGATTTCAGAGAGGTGTTGATTTTGTAAAGACAGCTCATTTATCCCAAAAGGGAGTAAATGACTAACCATTGTTCTTCCGGCGAGTGATTGCGAAATATGATCATTCATTAAAAAGCTTTGCGACCCTGATAATATATATTGGCCGGGAGTGTCCCTTTCATCGGAAACAACCTGAATATAACTAAATAAATCGGGAACCCGTTGTGCTTCGTCGAAAATAACCTGAGGGCCTTGCGAATTTAAAAAGCCCATAGGATCGGTCAGAAATAATTCCCGGTGATCGATTCTTTCCAAGTTAAAATATTTATAATCGGCAAATTCGTTTTTTAAAAGGGTGGTTTTACCAGATTGCCGGGGGCCTGTTAATGTAAGAATCGGAAATTTTTTCAGACGGCCTTTTAATATGGATGTAATCTGTCGACGGATCATTATTATGTAATTTTATAATACAATTGCAAATTTACATGGTTTTTAGAATAAAAACAACTTAACCATCAAAAATTTGAGTGAAAGTGATGGTTTTTTTTACCATCTGCCGGGTTATTCGTTACTCAACTTTTTTTAACCACAGACCTGCCATCCCTGTCTGCCGGATTTATCCGCCGGAGGAGGAAAGGCAGGCGGCAGGCTGGGTACACAGAGGGAGGCACAGCGTAACACGGAGTTGAGTTCCGAGTTTCGAGTTCTGAGTTCCGGGTAGCTCTCAATAAACTAAACTATTGTAGTGTCATTCCGGGGAGTCTCTAAAATAACAAGTGTCATTGCGAGGATCCCGATAGCTATCGGGAGACGAAGCAATCTATAAACGTTACCAGTAGAAAGATCGCTCCGCTCGCAATGACACACGACAGGAAAAAAGATCGCTTCGCTGCGCTCGCAATGA
>JAYEKP010000080.1:0-3583 GCA_034661075.1 Bacteroidota bacterium | reverse complement strand
CAAATATAAACAAGGGATTTTATTTAAATGGGGGGATTCGTTTTTAATAATAGTAAAAATCTGTCCAAAATACCTGTAATTACGTTTGTATTTTTTAATTTTAAAAATATTTAGGACAGCTATGAGTTGAAATATAAATATAACACTATAAGCATCCCATTTTTAGGATAGAGTTTAAGTAGGCTTTTTCATATATAGCCACTTTTAATCTTTGAATTGAATTGAATTGAATTGAAATGAAATGAAATGTAAATTAAGATATGTGCTTTAATGAAAATGTAAGATTATATGATTAATTGTGTTTACATTTTCCCTGCTCTATAATCCTCTTTTCATCAATGAGCTGTTATAATGATTTTCTCAATTATTTTTTATAATTAAATCTTATTAATATCTTTAATGGCTCTAATTTATTAATTAATTTTATAAACATCGATTTAAAAAATTTAAACATAAAATCTAAATATTTTCTTGTCAGTTTGTTATAAATAATTATATGGTCATATTATTTATTTTATTTTTACTAAACTAAAGATTCTGTAAATCATAATGAAAAAAAAAATATCAAAGAAAAGGAAGAATAAAGATCAAAAAATTACTTTCCCTGACTGGAATCATTTAAAAAAATTTGCTCCATACCTTATCCTTCTAATAACTTTAGGAGCTTTCTTTATTAGAATTTACAGAGTTGGATTTTTATCGGTTTGGCTGGATGAGTATATGCACATCAATCCGGCTTTGGATATTTTAAATGGTCGCGAAATTTCTGAATCAGATATTAATGGTATTTTTCTAACCTGGGTGGTTACCTTATTTTTTAAGATTTTCGGGATTAGTGAATTGGTAGCACGTATTCCTAGTGTTTTATTTGGAGCAGCTACCATCCCTTTAATTTATTATTTTACAAAAAAACTATATAACCGAAGCATTGGAATAATGGCTTCAACCTTTGCCGCTTTTTCTTTATATTTAATTTGTTGGTCTAGAATAGCACGAAATTACGCAAGTTTTGGTTTTTCTTATATCCTATTATTAATCGTTATTTGGCTGACCTTTAATTCTATTCATAAAAATCAAAATAAAACAGGATTCTGGTATCAAAACAATATCAACTCCAGATATTTATTAATTCTTCCCATTGTGTTCATATTCTCTTTGATCAATCATCAGCTCACTTTTTTTGCCCTGTTTGGATTAAGCATTTATATTTTAATTAATGCTATTGTAAAAATCGTACGAAAGACTCCCAAACGATTTACTAATATATATGCTATTCTATCTTATTTTATTATCCTCGGGTTGATAATCTTCTTTACGCCCGCTTTATTGGATAAAGTTGCTCGTCCAATTCTTGGGATTCTATTACCTGAAAGAATAATAAACTGGATCCTCCCGGACTGGAGTTATATTATAGGCAAATTAAAATCATCTGATGAAGCTTTTAAAAGTTTTATCGTATATTTTAATGTACTTAAGAGTGACTTCTCTATAATTTATTATTTAGGTTTTCTGGGCATTATTTCTTCATTTTTTATCCGGGGTAAAAAACAAGAAGCAATCTATCTTTTTTCTATGTTTGTTGTTCCGTTTCTTTTAATGAGTTTCATTTTTAGAGATCCCAGTACGCCAAATTATATATATTATATATATCCTATATTTTTAATTTATATATCGATATTTATTTACTTTTTTGTAAAATATTTTTTAAAAAAAATATTTTCCTACAATTTACTTTCAAAAAGATCTTTCAATCATTTCATTTTACTCCTCATAATTCTTTTTATCTTCATTGCGATACCCAGAAAAGAGATAAAATCCTTAATCACTACAAAAAAACACGGACAAGTTGTTAAAAAAGAATTATTTTACAACCGATATATTGACTGGAAAAGTGTTTGCAATCAGATTAAACCATATGTAAATAAAGAAGATGTTATTTTATCCACATGGCCTAGTGCTACAAACTTTTATCTGAACAGGAATAATAGCGTTTGGTTTCGACAAAGAGTTTACGATACCAAATTAAAAAAATATGTAAACCGGAAGACTACTAATCAAAAGAATTCGGCCTATACTTTACAAGAATTAATAAACACTTACAAAGAAAATCAAAGAGGATGGTTATTTGCTGATTATTACTTTCATAACATTTTTACTGACCCTAAAGCCAGGGATTTTGTGATACAGAATATGAATTATCATTTTAATATTGATAATGATGGAGAAATAAAGGTTTTTAGTTGGAATCATCAAAGAAAAAGGAAATACCGTAATTCAATGCTCATTGAATTAGGGAGAAACAAAAGAAAACTAGCTTCAAAACCTTTAAATTTCACTATAAAATCAATGGACCAAATACGAAATGGCCTTATAATTGGAATTGACGCTGAAGGTATCGATAAAAAAAATGAAGCTTATGTAATTATTAATAAAAAGCATTATGCCGTTTTTAATCTGCATAAAAATAAATCTTCAATAGAAAATGCAAAAAGACAGAACTTTACAACTGTCGTTAAAAAAGAGTGGTTAAAAGAGGGACAAAATATAATGCAATTTGTTTATAACAAAGATGTAGCAGATTATCCTAAGGGATATGTCATTTATAATGTGTTTTTTAAAAATCAATAAATAAGATATGAAAATATTAATTACCGGAGTAGCCGGATTCATTGGATCAAATTTAACAAAAGCATTATTAAACAATGGACATTTCGTTTACGGAATTGATAATTTAAGTTATGGTAATTTAACAAATATTGAACCTTATCAATCCAATAAATATTTCCAATTTATCCTTGGAGATGTTTGTAACCCGTTGCTGTTAAAAGATATACATGTTGATATAATTATTCATTTAGCTTCACAAAAAATTCCAAGATATTCAAGTGCATATCGTACTCTAAATGAAAATTATCTGATGCTTGAAAATATTATAAACAAATGTTTAAGAGATAAATGCAAACTTATATATGCATCTACTTCAGATGTTTATGGTAAAAATAAAAATCTCCCCTTTAACGAGGATAGTGATTTTGTTTTAGGAAATTCAAAAATCAAACGATGGGCTTATGCGTTATCAAAAATTTATGGGGAACAAAATATTATAGCCAACGCTGATGAATATAATTTAAATTATACTATTGTAAGATTCTTTAGTTCATATGGACCAAATCAGAATTTAACCTGGTGGGGTGGACCACAATCTGTATTTATTAATAAAACTTTTAATAACGAGCCTATTGAGATTCATGGAGATGGATCTCAAACAAGAACATTTACGTATATTGATGATACCGTAACTGCATTATTAAATTGTATAGAATCAAATAAATCGGATAACGAAATATTTAACATAGCCTCTAATCCAAATGAAGAAATATCAATTTTAGCCCTTGGAAAATTAATCTGGCAATTAATTAATGGAGAAGAATCAAATCCAAAAATAAAACTTGTACCTTATTCAGACTTTGGCCGATATGAAGATGTGAATAGAAGAGTTCCAAGTATTAATAAACTGAAAGAATTTTTTAATTTCAAACCACAATATTCTTTAAAAGAGGGACTTATCAAAACAATTCAATGG
>JAYEKP010000079.1:0-3595 GCA_034661075.1 Bacteroidota bacterium | reverse complement strand
TTGTACAAAAATTTTATGTATAAACGAATAATTCGTCCCCTACTATTTCTTTTTCCACCGGAAACCATTCATTATTTTATTGTATTTATTTTAAAAATTATTTTTAAAATTCCTGGTTTTCAATCATTAATCAAAAGTATCTATTCAGTAAAAGATGAACAATTAAAACGAACTTTCCTGGGTATAAAATTTGATAACCCTGTTGGCTTTGCAGCAGGGTTTGATAAAAACGCCGAAGTATATAATCAATTTTCTTCTTTTGGATATTCATTTATAGAAATTGGGACTGTAACTCCCAAACCACAAGCGGGTAATCCTAAACCACGATCTTTTCGAATTCCTAGAGATTCTGGTTTGATCAACCGTATGGGATTTAATAATAAAGGTGTAGAATATGCCGTCCAAAAATTAAAAAACAAACATCATAAAGTTATGATTGGTGGAAACATTGGTAAAAATACCTTAACTTCTAATGATAATGCGTTGGATGATTATGTTTACTGTTTTGAAAAGTTGTACGCGTACGTAGATTATTTTGTAGTGAACTTAAGTTGCCCGAATATTAAGGATTTAGATAAATTACAAGACAAAGATTCTTCCATTACTATATTAAATAAATTAACTAAGATTCGACAAGCAAAAGAAAAATACAAACCCATTTTATTAAAAATATCGCCCGATTTAACCCAGGAGCAATTAAATGACGTGGTTGAAACATTTAATATTACAGGGTTAGACGGTATTGTTGCTACCAACACGACAAGGTCGAGAGAAGGATTAAAAACAACGGAAGAGCAAATTACAAAAATTGGGGATGGAGGATTAAGCGGAACTCCGTTGACAAAACGTTCGACTGAAATTATTCGATATTTGCATCAAAAAACGGAAGGAAAGATGCCTATTATTGGAGTTGGTGGAATAATGACTGTAGAAGATGCGTTGGAAAAGCTTGATGCCGGAGCAACATTAATTCAGCTTTATACTGGTTTTATTTACAATGGGCCAGGTTTTGTAAAGCAAATCAATAAAGCAATTTTAAAAAGCACATTATAAAAAAAAGCCTGATAAAATATCAGACTTTCTACTTTTTTGTGACCCAGCAGGGGCTCGAACCCTGGACCCCATCCTTAAAAGGGATGTGCTCTACCAGCTGAGCTACTGAGTCGGTTAAAATTGCGTTTGCAAAACTAATATCTTAATTTTTAAAAACAAATTTAAACGTAAAAAAAATAAAAAAAATATTTTATATGAACAATTGGTTCATTAAAAAAAAGTAAAGCTTTATATTTCAGTTTCTTATAAAAAAATAAAAAGAGAAGTTTCCTTCTCTTTTTTGTGACCCAGCAGGGGCTCGAACCCTGGACCCCATCCTTAAAAGGGATGTGCTCTACCAGCTGAGCTACTGAGTCAATTGGAATGCAAAAATAACACCTTATTTTTTTAAAACAAAAGTTTTATACCGAAAATCTCGAATAATTATTTCAAAAAACTGATTTTCTTATCATTGAAAATAGGTTCGTAAAATAATTAACTCCTTAAAAAATAAAAAATGTATTAAATGTTCGTTAAATAACCGGAAATTAATAGTTTTACATACCTATAAATACAAACAATTAACCTTTAAAAAAATAATGAAAGATAAAGTGGTAATTATAACCGGGGCTTCATCCGGGATTGGGAAAGCATGTGTTATTGATTTTGCATCCCGGGGAGCTAAAGTTGTTTGCGCTTCGCGTAATATCGATGAGCTAAAAAAAATTGAAAATAGTTTAAACCAAAAAGGATATGATGTTTTTGCGGTTAAAACAGATGTTACAGTAGAAGAAGAATGTAAACATCTTATCGATAAAACCCTTGAAAAATATGGCAAAATTGATATTTTGTTAAATAATGCCGGTATTTCTATGCGCGCACTATTTAAAGATGTTGATTTAGCCGTTATGAAAAAATTAATAGATGTTAATTTCTGGGGTGCTGTTTATTGCACAAAATATGCGTTACCGTATATTCTTCAATCAAAAGGTTCTGTTGTAGGTGTTACATCCATTGCCGGGTTTCATGGTTTGCCTGGACGAGCTGGTTATTCAGCTTCAAAATTTGCCTTACACGGATTTTTAGAAACATTACGTATCGAAAATCTTAAAAATGAATTACATGTATTAATTGCTGCACCCGGGTTTACAGCATCAAACGTTCGCAAGTCTGCTTTATCGGCAAATGGAACACCTCAGGGTGAATCTCCTTTAAATGAAAATAAATTAATGCCTGCTGAAAAAGTGGCCCAAAAAATTGCAAAAGGTATTTTACATCGAAAACGCAATATTATTATATCCTTCGAAGGTAAAATATCTGTGCTTTTACAACGGGTTATTCCAAAACCACTGGACAAACTGTTTTATAATCATATGGCTAAGGAGCCAAACTCTCCATTTAAATAATAATATACAATGTTTACTTTTGAAACTACGTTAAGAGTTAGATACGGTGAAACCGATAAAATGGGTTATGTATATTATGGTAATTATCCATTATATTACGAAGTAGGAAGAACAGAGTTGATGCGACACTTTGGTTTCCCATATAAAAAAATTGAAGAAATGGGGATTATGCTACCGGTAAGAAATTTAGATGTAAAATATTATAAACCTGCTGTTTACGATGATCTGTTAACAATTCAAACTATTATCAAAGCATTACCTAAGGCAAAAATTACTTTTTATTATGAAATCTATAATGAAAATAAGGAATTGTTAAACCAGGGTGAAACAACCCTTGTATTTATTGATGCAAATTCAAGAAAACCAAGACGTGCTCCAGATGAATTGATTAAAAAACTAAAGCCTTATTTTCCCGATTAACGAAATTTACGAATTATCCAAAGAATAAAACTTATAATAATACTAAGCAGGATCATACTTGTAATGGGAGCATAAAAGGTAAAATGCTCCCTCTTTATTTTAATATCTCCCGGTAAATTGCCAAACCATTGAAGCTTATCATTAAATACATAAAATATTATTCCCAGAATAATTAAGAAAACACCAATAACAATAATGATTTTACCTATTTGTTGCATAATATAGCTACCTGATTAACAATACTTTAAAAAAAATAATGATATTTAATTATTATTTTATGTAATGAAAAAGATACTTATTCGTCTTGTTATTGAATTAAGCTTAGTTCTAAAGTTAAACCGATTTACTCACAAATTTAAAAATAAATATCATGAAAAGAATTAGTATAATAATCGCAATACTCATTTTTCCTTTTCTTACAAACGCACAAGATTTGTAGACCAATTAATTGGGAAATATCAGGGAAAAAAGGGATTTACAACTGTAGTTGTTAATAAAAATCTTTTTGATATCGTGGCAGCTATGGAGGAAAATGATGAAGACCTTCAACAAATGAAAGGAATGATCGATAATATTAGAATTATCGCTATGGAAGATGATTTAAACCCGGAAAATCACATCTGTCCTAAATAATAAAAAAAGATAGCCAATTTAGAGCTCTTGTTTAAAGAGCCCTTATTTTTGTAGTACTAACCAACTAAAATATAAATTGGCTATGAAAACAAATTTAACACTCT
>JAYEKP010000078.1:0-18487 GCA_034661075.1 Bacteroidota bacterium | reverse complement strand
TACATTAGCCATATTAGGTGGAGCTAATATTTTACGAGTCCATGATGTTAAAGAAGCAAAAGAGACCATTCTGTTGACCCAAAAATATTTAGCTGCAGAAGTAGATAATTGGCATGATTGATTTTTATTTTATTACATTTGTTATAATTAATTTTTGGCACTTGGTTTATTTATGATTACAACATTTATTACGATACGATTTTTAGATATTCTCGATATACTTTTGGTGGCTTTCCTTTTATACCAGATTTATAACCTGATCCGTGGAACCACTGCAATAAATATTTTTATCGGTATTTTTTCCCTTTACCTTTTATGGCTTTTGGTAAAAGCCTTAAATATGCAGCTATTGAGTAGTATCCTTGGACAGGTTATTGGTGTTGGTGTTATTGCTTTAATCATTGTTTTTCAACAAGAAATAAGAAGATTTTTGCTGATCATCAGCACACGATATATTACCAACCGAAAATTTTCTTTAGAAAATTTATTTTCATTTGGCAACAACAAAACTTCAACAATTGATATTAATTCTATTGTGAATGCATGCTCTAATATGTCAGCATTTAAAACCGGAGCTTTAATTGTTATCTCTAAAAAATCAGATTTAATGAGTTTTGTTAAAACCGGAGATACCATAAATGCAGATACTTCGAGTCGTTTATTAGAAAGTATATTTTTTAAAAATAGTCCTTTACATGATGGAGCAGCAATTATTAAAAATGATAAAATAATTGCTGCACGTTGCGTTTTGCCCATTACCGAAAGATTAGACTTACCCCCTCAATTTGGAATGCGACACAGGGCAGCAATTGGTATTGCTGAAAAAACAGATGCTGTAGTAATTATTGTTTCGGAAGAAACAGGGGCAATTTCATTTGCCAAACATGACGATATAGAAACAAATATTGGCCCTAACAGGTTAAGACAACTCCTCGAAAATGAATTTTTTGATTAACAACCTCTCAAAATTTTAATTTATTTACTATGAATCTTAAAGATATTTTGGAATATGCAATTATAAAAACCGACAGTTTTAACATTACGGTATATAACTTCATAGCTACGATTCTGATATTGTTTATAACCCGAATTATTATTGGAATTATTCATAAAATATTTAAACGCAAAATTTATACCAATAAAAACATTGAATTTGGTAAAAGCAATACTATTTATCAGCTTATAAAATATATTTTATGGACTATTGCTATTGTATTAAGCCTGGAAACAATTGGTATTAAAATTACTTTTCTTTTAGCGGGTTCAGCTGCCTTATTAGTTGGTTTAGGTTTTGGGTTACAACAAATTTTTAGAGATATAGTATCCGGGCTTTTTATTTTGTTCGAAGGGAATTTAAAAGTAAATGATGTTGTCGAGCTTGATGATGAAATTGGAAAAGTTAAAGAAATTGGTTTCCGAACAACAAAAATTGAAAGCAGAGATAATATTATTCTGGTTATACCTAACTCAAAATTTATTGACGGAAAAGTAATTAACTGGAGTCATATCCAAAAACGTACTCGATTTCATGTACAGGTAGGTGTAGCATATGGATCGGATGTTGAACTCGTGGCAAAAGTCCTTACCGAATGTGCTATCAATCATCCTGATGTAACCAAAACACCCAAACCTTTTGTACGATTTTTTGATTTTGGAGATTCATCGCTTGATTTTCAGCTTTTTTTCTGGACTGACAGAGCTTTTGAAGTTGAAAATATTAAAAGTGACCTCCGATTTTCGATCGATAAAAATTTTAGAAAAAATAAGATTCAGATTCCTTTCCCACAACACGATGTACACATTATTCCTAATCAAGAAAGTTAACGATTGTAATTATTCATTGGATAAAAAAGGGAATCGTTTAAAAGAATATTTTAGATATCTTTTATTCACTTTTCTTTCGATTTTTCTTTTTTAATTTGGAAAAATCTGCCTTTTTCTCTTCTTTATTTAATAGGCGTTCAATATTTTTTTGATGAGTAAACAACATTAATACAGCCATAATTAAAGAGAAAATTACTAAAGAAGAAGTTGTTTCTTTAAACACTACAATAATCAATACAGGAAACGAAAGCCCTGAAACCATTGAGCTTAAAGAAACATATCGGGTAATTACTAAGGTTAAAACAAAAATTCCAGCCATTATCAGGGTTGGATAAAAACTGATGGCACAGATCACACCAAAAAGGGTTGCCACACCTTTTCCTCCTCTGAAACCTGCGTAAATAGGGAAAATATGTCCCAACATAGCAGCAATACCTAACAATAATTGGATATTTATATAATCGCCACTATCAGGAATATAATAATCAGTTAAGTATATTAAATTAACAGCTAAAAATCCTTTTAATATATCAACAATAAATACAACAATTCCGGCTTTCGTACCAAGCACTCTGAAAGTATTGGTTGCTCCGGCATTACCACTTCCATAATCTCTAATATCAATATTAAAAAAAGATCTGCTGATCCAGATTGATGTAGGTATAGAACCAAGTAAGTATGCCAAAATTATAATAAGAATATTGACTACAATATGCATTTTGTATTTTTTAAATTAGCAAGGCAAAATAACAAATATTTTTATAAGCATCAAAGTTTGAGCTATTGGAAGCATACTATAGATAACAATTAATCCTCTTTAATATTTTATTTTAAAGAGGATTAAGAAATATATTAGACTACCCATTTTTATTTTCCCGGACATTTATTTTTAACACTCTCTTTAATATCTTTATCACCGTAGGCTTCATCAAAAGCAGCACTAAATTTATTCGCTAACCGGGAAGCTGTAAGCTTATACTCCTCTTTATTCATCCAGGTATTTATAGGTGTTAAAATTTTATCGGGTACTCCGGGGCATTTTTTTGGAACATTCAAGTGGAACAATTCATCATAGTGATAATCAACATTTTCTAAATCACCTTTCAATGCAGCATTTACCATTGCCCGTGTTAATTTAAGGTCAATTCTTTTACCTACTCCATATGCTCCTCCAGACCAGCCAGTATTAACCAAATAAACTTTTGTATTGAATTGCTGCATTTTATCCCCAAGCATGGTAGAATAAATTTCAGGGTTTAAAGGCATAAAAGGTTGTCCAAAAAAACGTGAAAAAGTAGCCTGTGGTTCAGTAACACCGGTTTCAGTTCCTGCCAGCTTACTGGTATATCCCATTAAAAACCAAAGCCTTGCCTGATCAGGGTCTAATTTAGATATAGGAGGCAACACACCATATGCATCAGCCGTTAAAAACAAAATCGTTTTGGGATGTCCTGAAATAGATGATTCTTTAATTTTTTTTAAGGAGGTAAGTAAATAGGATGCCCTTGAATTTTCAGTTATTCGAGTATCGAAAAAGTCAAAAACTCCGTTCGGATAAACCATGGCATTTTCAACAATAGCACCATGAGTTAACGAGTCCTCTTTGTGCATTACGGCATCGTAAATTTCGGGTTCTTTTTCAGCGCTAATGTCAATCATTTTGGCATAACAACCATTTTCAAAATTAAAAATACCGTCATGGCTCCAACCGTGTTCGTCGTCTCCTAATAATAATCTCTCCGGATCTGCCGACAAAGTTGTTTTTCCTGTACCCGATAAGCCAAGAAGTAAAGCAGATCTCCCCTCTTTATCCTCATTGGCTGAACAATGTAATGGAAGTACACCTTCAAAGGGCAGGTAATAATTCATTACCGTAAACATTAATTTTTTTACACTTCCTAAATAAGCAGATCCCACAATAACCCCCAACCGGCGGTCATAATCCATAATCACAGCAATATCAGATGTATCCCCATTGGGTAATGTGCGCAATAGGCCTTTATACCTATTCTTATCAAGTTTATTATACGGTACGGTTAAAAGGTAAAAATCACGGCCGAAAAAAACACTATTTTTAATATTTGATGGTACAGGGCGAAACATATTATCGGAAAACAATGCTGTTAGAGCTTCGCTTGTTACTGTTTTTACCGGAAGTGCAAATTTAGCGTCAGCACCAATTACCCTATCGGTACAATATATTCTTTTCTTTTCTTTCAAGATATCCATGGCATCTGAAAATACCATATCAAATACTTCTTCGCTGATTGGAATATTATTGGGTGAATTCCAATCGATATTTTTTTCGCTTGCAGCTCTTTTAACAATATAGGTATCTTTAGGACTTCGTCCTGTAGATTCTGGAGGTGTCCATGTAGCTAAAGCCCCATTTTTTGAAATAATAGCTTCTCGGTTTTCGATTACATGTTGAATTAATTCTTTTCTTTCAAGATTTATTGATACATTATTGTGCCTTTCAATAATATCAATTAAAGAACGGTGAAATGAAGATTCTAAATTTTTTTTCATGATTCAATTTCAATTGCTATTGTAGTTGTCTTTTTTAATTTAAATTCCAAAGTTAATAATTTATTCATATTTAAACATACACCTCTATAAGTATTTGCCCTTTATAGAAATCAATCCTGATTTATTTTATAAAGTAACATATATAATTATTTAACTATTAAAATAGCATTTCTATATTAATTTGATTATTTTACACAATTATTTGCTTTTATAATATTAGAGATTATTTATCTATTAGTTAATAAATCAAAAATAAATATAATGGCTTGGTATATCCACAACAAACAATCTTCTGTTCAGCAATCAAAGAAAGAAATTTTTATAAAATGCAAAAAATGTCAATCGCATATTTATTATAAGGAGTGGATAAATAATCTAAATGTTTGTCCAAATTGCAATTATCATGGAAGTATAACATCTCACGAACGTATTCATATCCTCTTTGATAAAAATACTTTTCAGGAACTATTTGCAAATATTAGTCCGGTGGATTCACTAGGTTTTAACGATTTAAAAGGGAATTATGCGGAGAAAATTGAAACCACAAAAAATAAAACCGGCATTAATGAAGCTGTTATTACCGGAGTGGGAAAAATGAACGGGATAAAAGTGGTGATGGCCGTAATGGATTTTAGATTTTTGGGAGGAAGTATGGGCAGTGCGACAGGAGAAAAAATATTGCTGGCTTCAAACTACGCTTATGAAAATCATATTCCATATATCATTATCTCAGCATCAGGTGGTGCAAGAATGCAGGAAGGAACATTATCGCTTATGCAAATGGCTAAAACCTGTGCGGGAATATCGAGGTTAAATCAAAAAAACATCCCCTTTATTTCTGTATTAACAAACCCTACTACAGGTGGAGTTACAGCCAGTTACGCCATGATGGGTGATATTAATATCGCCGAACCCAAAGCCTTGATAGGCTTTGCCGGAAGAAGGGTTATTGAACAAACCATTGGACAAAAATTGCCAGAAGATTTTCAAACTGCCGAATATTTACTCAAACATGGATTTATTGATTCTATTGTAAACAGAAAAGATTTAAAAAAGTTTTTAAGTAATGTTTTGAATTACTATAACCGATAATTACAACTTTATTAATTAAACTTTACATTTTTCATTGAAGGAAGAATCCTATGGTACCAAAAAATAATCATCCAACGAAAAAAAATAATCATCCCAAAGAAAAAAATTTAACTCCCTGGGAGATTGTACAAATCAGCCGTCATCCCAAGCGGCCTGTTTTACAGGATTATCTTTCGCTTATGTTCACAAATTTTATAGAACTCCATGGCGATAGATATTTTGCTGATGATAAAGCCATTATCGGGGGTTTTGGCCAACTTTCTGATCAGAAAATAATGGTTATTGGACATAATAAAGGAAAAACCACCACCGATAATATTGAGCGAAATTTTGGGATGGCAAATCCTGATGGTTACCGAAAAGCCCTTCGATTAATGAAACTGGCACAAAAATTTAATATTCCTATATTATCCTTTATTGATACTCCGGGAGCATTTCCAGGCCTAGAAGCGGAAGAACGTGGACAGGCTGAGGCTATTGCAAAAAATCTAACCGAAATGGCTACTATCAAAGTTCCCATTATTTGCATTGTTGTTGGTGAAGGAGGTAGCGGTGGTGCATTAGGCATTGGCGTTGGCGATCGTATTTTAATGCTCTCCAATGCGATCTACTCTGTTATTTCACCCGAAGGGTGTGCTTCCATTTTATGGCGCGATGCAAAATTTGCTCCTGATGCTGCTGAAGCACTTAATCTTACAGCAAATGCACTCCTTAAACATGGAGTGATTGATGAAATTATAAACGAACCTGGAGATGGAGCTCATACCAATCATCAAAAAATGGCTGATTCCATCCAAAAAGCAATCGTTAAAAACTTACCATTATTACAAGAATTACCCACTGAAAAATTATTACAAAAAAGATTTGGAAAATTCTCGGCTATGGGTAATTTTTCTGTTGATAAATAAATAAAAAAGGAAACAGTTATGGCAAAAAAAATATTAAGAATTACAGATACAACATTAAGGGACGGGCATCAATCATTATGGGCAACACGCATGCGTACCGATGATATTTTAGGAATTATTGACACTATTGATGCCGTGGGCTATTACTCATTGGAAGTATGGGGTGGTGCTACTTTTGATGTTTGTTTACGGTATTTACGAGAAGATCCATGGGAACGTTTACGGCTTATCAAATCAAGGGTTAAAAAAACACCTTTACAGATGCTGCTCCGCGGACAAAATATTGTCGGCTATAAAAATTATCCGGATGATCTGGTGGAACGATTTGTAGAAAAAGCCCATGAAAATGGAATTGATATTTTTAGAATATTTGATGCTTTAAATGACTCAAGAAATTTACAAACAGCGATAAAAGCCGTAAAAAAAACCGGTGCTCATGCCCAGGGAACACTATCCTATACTACAAGCCCTGCCCATACCGTTGAAAAATATGTTAATGATACTCGAAAACAGATTGAACTGGGGATTGACTCCTTATGTATAAAAGATATGGCTGGTTTGTTATCACCCACTAAGGCTAAACAGCTGGTATCTGCATTAATAGAAAATTTTGATATTTCAATACAAATTCATTGTCATGCGACCAGTGGAATGGCTGAAGCAGCTTATCTTGAAGGAGTAAAAGCCGGAGCCGGTGCTGTGGATGGAGCTATTTCATCTATGGCTGGATTTTCATCACAACCTCCTGTTGAAACCATCCATGCTATTTTTGAAGAAACTGAATTTGATGTTCAGTTAGATTTGGATGCACTTAGAAAGGTAAACAAATATTTTACAGCGTTAGCTCCCAAAAGAATAAAAGGCAGAGGCCATGACCCCATTATAGATGCAGAAATTCTGGCACATCAAATTCCTGGTGGAATGATTTCAAATTTTCGTTCGCAATTGGAACAACAAGATTCAATAGAAAAACTTCCCGAAGCGCTTGAGGAGGTTAGCCGCGTTAGAAAAGATTTAGGATATCCGCCTTTAGTTACGCCAACAAGCCAGATTGTAGGCACACAAGCTGTAATGAATGTAATTACAGGAGAACGTTACAAAGTTATTCCTCAAGAAGTACGAAACTATGTAAAAGGAATGTATGGCAGGTCTCCTGCTCCCATTGATGCTGATTTGATAAAAAAAATCCTGGGAAAGGAAAAACCTATTGACCACCGGCCTGCCGATGATTTAAAAAACATTTTACCAACAGCAACAAAAAATATTTCAAACCCAGAATGGATTAAAAACGAAGAAGATATCCTATCCTATTGTTTATTCCCTGAGGTTTCGGTAGAATTTTTTAAATGGAGAGCTCAACCTCACGAGCAAAAACCAAAAACACCTGCAGATATTGAAATAGAAGAACTAGATAATGAAAAAAAACAGCCAAAAGAACGAGAAATTACATCCACAAAACAGTTTAATGAAAACCTTTTATTAAATGCAGAAGATTTTGAAAGAATGAAAAATTTATTGGAAACAGCTTCGAGTATGCAATTGAATGAATTGAGTATACGAAAAGGTGATTTTCAATTTACGTTACGTTCAGGAAACGGAAGTGCTAAAGATCAAGAATTTAACGAGCCAGTTGTAGAGAAAAAGAAAGCCGAACAACCATCACAAGAAACAAAAAAACAAGAAACAAAAACAGCTGTTGAAGATAAAACCAGCTCATTCAAAGATACTATCAATTCAGTAATGACCGGCACATTTTACAGTGCTCCCGGAGCTGATAAAGCTCCTTTTGTTAAAGAAGGCTCAATTGTAAAAGAAGGAAAAACGATATGCATACTTGAAGCCATGAAACTTTTTAACGAGATTGAAGCTCCTTTTAATTGTAAAATTGTTAAAATCCTTGTTGAAGATGGTACATTAGTGAAAAAAGGCCAACCCATTATGGCTATAGAAAAATTAGAACCATAGCATTATACTTTTATCTTAAAAAAATAGCCGCTCCAATTTTGAAGCGGCTATTTTAATTAATGATATAATACTTATCTTAAAGCAGCTTGAGCTGCAGCTAATCGAGCAATAGGCACACGGTATGGAGAACAAGAAACATAGTTCATTCCAACCCGGTGACAGAATTCTACAGAGCTTGGTTCACCACCATGCTCGCCACAAATACCTACTTTCAATTCCGGGCGGGTAGCTCTTCCTCTTTCAGTTCCCATTTCAACCAATTGGCCAATTCCTTCCTGATCTAATACCTGGAACGGATCATTTTTAAGGATTCCTTTTTTCAGGTAGATAGGTAAAAATTTCCCGGCATCGTCACGAGAATAACCAAATCCCATCTGTGTTAAATCGTTTGTACCAAACGAAAAGAATTCAGCTCTTTTGGCTATTTTGTCTGCCGTTAAAGCAGCTCTTGGAATCTCAATCATTGTACCTACTAAGTAGTCCACTTTGGTTCCTTTTTCTTCAAACACCTTTTCGGCGGTAGAGCGAATGATATCTTCCTGCAATTCGAACTCTTGCTGAGTACCAATCAACGGAACCATAATTTCCGGTTTGGCATCAATTCCTTTTTGTTTCAAATTAACAGCAGCTTCGATTATTGCACGAGCCTGCATCTCTGTAATTTCAGGATACGTATTACCTAAACGACAACCACGGTGTCCTAACATTGGGTTAAACTCATGTAAAGCATCTACTTTTCGTCTAACATCATCCACAGAAACACCTAACTCATCAGCCATCTCTTTTTGATTCTTTTCATCGTGAGGAACAAACTCGTGTAGTGGAGGATCCAGTAATCGAATGGTTACACCGTAACCAGCCATTGCTTCTAAAATACCTTCGAAATCTTCGCGTTGGTAGGGTAATAATTTATCTAACGCTTTTCTTCTGTCTGTTTCATTTTCAGCCAGGATCATTTCGCGCATGGCTTTAATTCTGGAGCCTTCGAAAAACATGTGTTCGGTTCGGCATAATCCAATACCGTGAGCTCCAAAATTATAGGCTGTTTTCGCATCATTTGGTATATCGGCATTGGTTCGAACATCCATTGTCCTGAATTTGTCAGCCATTTCCATAATAGCACCAAAATCACCACTTAAGTCAGGATTTTTGGCTTTTATTTTACCCTCATATACTTCACCAGTAGAGCCATTTAACGAGATCCAGTCCCCCTCTTTAAATTCTTTACCATCAATAGTCATTACCCTGGTTTTGTAATTGATAGAAATATTTCCGGCTCCTGAAACACAACATTTACCCATACCACGGGCAACAACAGCGGCGTGAGATGTCATTCCACCACGGGCGGTTAAAATTCCGCGTGCAATATTCATCCCTTCAAGATCTTCCGGAGATGTTTCTATACGAACCAGGATCGATTGCTCGTATGTTGCAGCTTCATCGGCAAAGAAAACAATCTGTCCGGTTGCAGCGCCTGGTGATGCAGGTAATCCTTTAGCAATGGTGTTCGCTCCTTTTAATCCTTCTTCTGAAAAAACAGGATGTAACAATTCATCTAATTTATTGGGTTCCATTCTTAAAATGGCTGTTTTTTCATCAATAACACCTTGTTTTACTAGATCCATTGCAATTTTCACCATGGCAGCAGCAGTACGCTTACCATTTCGGGTCTGTAGTAACCAAAGTTTACCTTCCTGGATGGTAAACTCAAGGTCTTGCATATCTTTATAATGATCTTCCAGCTTTTGTTGTATATTGTCCAGCTCTTTATAAATCTCAGGCATTACCTCTTCTAACGAAGGAAATTTAGCTTTTCTGTCCTCTTCCGAAACACCTGCTAATTTAGCCCAACGTTTTGACCCTTCAATGGTAATTTCCTGGGGTGTACGAACACCAGCAACTACATCTTCTCCTTGAGCATTCACTAAATATTCTCCATTAAAAATATCTTCACCTGTTCCTGCATTACGGGTAAATGCAACTCCGGTCGCAGACGATTCACCCATATTTCCAAATACCATGGCTTGTACATTAACTGCTGTTCCCCATTCTTCAGGTATCTGGTTTAATGCCCGGTAATAATTTGCTCTTGGGTTATTCCAGCTGTCAAATACAGCCATGATAGCACCCCAAAGCTGATCCCATGGATTAGAAGGAAAATCATGTCCGGTTTGTTTTTTTACTGCTTCTTTAAATTTTTTCACCAACTCTTTTAAATCGTCAACATCAAGCTGTGTATCAAGATCAACCCCTTTCTTTTCTTTAACTTCTTCAAGAATTGCTTCAAAGGGGTCAATGTCTTCTTTTGACTCCGGTTTAAGCCCTAATACCACATCTCCATACATTTGCACAAAGCGTCGGTATGAATCCCAGGCAAAACGAGGATTATTGGTCTTTTTGGTTAACCCTTCAACGGCATCATCATTCATTCCCAGGTTTAATACGGTATCCATCATACCGGGCATCGATACACGAGCACCAGAACGAACAGAAAGCAATAAAGGATCTTCATTACTGCCGAATTTAGTTCCCATAATTTGTTCTACGTTCTTTATGGCTGCTTCTACATTGGCTTTTAATAGTTCAACAACTTTATCTTTTCCTAATTTGTTGTATTCTGTACATACATCGGTGGTGATTGTAAATCCCGGAGGTACCGGAACACCAATAAGGCTCATCTCGGCAAGGTTGGCACCTTTTCCTCCCAGAAGGTTTTTCATTTTTGAGTTACCTTCTGCTTTTTTATCTCCAAAAGTATAAACTCTCTTTTCGTTTGACATTTTATCTAATTTTTAATTTATAATTTATTGATAATGACATTTTTAACAAAAAATCTTTGCAGGATACAAATATATCTAAAAATTACCAAATCAACGACTTTTGTACAAGATTTTTAAATGATTCGTTTGAATATTTAAACAACAAGCAATTTATTAATATTTGTTTAAACAGCTTGAATTTCGTTTTGTTTTTAAATCTTTTCAAAAATTAAATGAACACTGCAAAGGTTTGCGAAAATAAATTTTTGACAAATTCAATATTAAATTCCTGTGTATTTAAGAAATAAAAAAAGCAGATAACTCTATATGCTATCTGCCTACTTTTAATTAATATCTATTTAATTTTTCATTAAATATTGATAATCCAGGTAATATAGTATTTTTAACGATATACTATTAATTTGCGATGCAGCAAATGTATTTTCCAGATTATCCACAAAACTATTTACTATATCATTGCCATTAGTATATATAGCATTTTTCCATACCAAAGATAATTCGCTCCCCGGTGCAAAACGCCACAAATATTTCATATCAATAGTAAAGGCATTATAGTTAAGATTTTCTGAAGTCTCATAAGCATCATATCCAATGGATGGACTTAAGGAACCATCTGGTAACAACTGATGAAAATCAGTATACTCAACTCTGCTCCAATAGTGGCGCATTCGGAAACTCAAAGATGCCTTATTGCTAAAAATATAGCTGGAGTTAAGCGTATTAACTAGTGTTGAACGATCTCGGTTTCCCATAACAATCACATCATTTCCGGTAATATCCGTATAATTATCTACGTAACCGTATGTGTTTAAGCTATTTTCAAAGCTTACTCCATAAACTAATATCCACTTATCATTCATTCTAACTCTGGGTTCTATGCTATAATCATATCCCCATTGATTATCATCCATCGATTTCCAATAATCACCCCGTAAGTCAATGGCAAATTTTTTACGATAATCAGTTGACATCCAGGATTGATAATACATATTACGTGGCAACTCTAATTTCCATCCATCCACCCGAGGTTCAAAAAAATCATATCGGTTATAAGGTTTCAATTGCCCAAAAAGTCCAACAGACAGATGATTTTTAAAGGTAGCATGAATTCTTGCATTTATGTTAAAACTGGAGTATTCTCTAGGCTTATATAAACTTGTATAGTAAAAAGAAATTTCATTGTTCAATTCTAATAATCTCCAAAAAGGTTCTTTAATGTTATATTGAAACTCTGCATCCCAGCTAGCTTCATTATTTTTTTGAATAAATCCCATATCATTGGGATCGTAGGTGTCTGACTCAATAGTGTGCTCTAATTCAAACATAAATCTTCCGCTGGTTTTAGCTACTTCAATATTATATTTATGCCCTAATGCTGTACTGTCGGTATAATGTTGACTCACTGCTCCACTACCTGCTATCTGATAAGAATTTTCTTTATTCATAATTCGAAACTCAGTAGCTGTTACATTGGCATTATAGTTTTCTTCGGTATGCAAAACATTCGTATTCGCTAAACTTATATATGAATTATTTTTGAGGGTTTGGTCTAAAACAATCATGTTATAATTGGTAAAACCCTGAGTACGAAAATGGCCTTCTTCTTCAGAAATGGTATCCTTAATTTCAGCATCAACAGCTCCTGTCATTGCATTAAAAAACCCAATACCTAACCCGCTTTTTGTGCGGCCCGATACTTTGGTAGCATTAATTAAATTTGTTTCCAAAGGATTGCTGGCAACCACCTGATTAGAATCTAAATGATCATAAACATCGTAAGCGTTCTTGGGCTTACCTCCAATCCTACGTGAATAAAAAATGTTTCCTTTACTAAACAGCTCAGTACCCTCTGTAAGAAATTGACGTTTTTCATCATATTGAACTTCATAGGGAGAAAGATTTAATATTTCATCATCCGATTGTACCTGTCCAAAGTCAGGTATTAAAATCATATCGAACGTAAAACTTTGGTTTATTCCCCATTTTAAATCCATTCCGGCATTAAAATTATTTCCCCATTTATCGGTTTCTGCATTTTTTTCGAGATATGCTGATACATATGGTGTAACGGATAAGCGCAAAGGAGGTTCAATATCTTCAATACCAGACATTTCTCCCATTTGATTAATTTTTCCCTGGACCTGATTATCGATAAAATTCCATGAGCTCCACTCCCTATAACGCCTGATATGACGCATAAAGTGAACACCCCATACCTGTTTGTCTTTCTTTGAAAATCGGAGTGCTGAATAGGGAATCTTCATCTCGACAATCCAACCCTCTTCGTTTATATTTACTGCACTCTCCCAAACAGCATCCCAGTTTCTATCTTCGCTATTCCCATTATGTTTAACATCCGATTGAATCCCCGATGCAGAAACCATAAACTCCGAGGCATTAACTCCATCGTTAAACGTACTAATAACTACTGTAAATAAATCGGAATTTAAACCGGTATAATCATCGCGAACACCTAAATCTTTGATAATGCTATCCGGATGGTTGTCATACATTATTGCCCCAAAATAAATAGCATGATTATCATATAAAATTTTAACGTCAGTTGGTAATGACGGAGTATGTCCATTGTAAGGCTCAAACTGAATAAAATCTTTAGCCACAGGAGCATTTATCCAAATATCATCGTCAAGGATTCCATCAATTTTTGGCCCATGCTCAACTTTTTTAATCTCTATCGTTTGCTTATTATTGTTTAACGAATATGCTATCGTATTTATGCTCAATAATATACATATTCCCAAAAAAAATTTCTTTCTCACTCTAATTCCTTTTTTTAAGGTTCCTGTGATTAAAAGACTTGAAAGTCTTAAAAAGGTTTAATAAAAATTTTAAAATTCTGAAGTAAAATGAAATTTTATTTGATCGAATTTTTCCTGAGCCATTTGTAATGCATAAGGCGATTCGGCCATAAACACTTCACGCCCATGCTTATCGATCGCCAATACATTATATTTTCTTTTTCTAAAATCTTCTAATTGTTCTTTATCGTTACTTTCAATCCAGCAAGCTTTATGCATTTGGATCGGTTCATATTTACATTTAGCACCATATTCGTGTTCAAGCCTAAATTGAATAACATCGAACTGTAATTGTCCAACTGTTCCAATAATTTTTCGTCCATTAAATTTATTGGTAAAAAGCTGCGCCACTCCTTCGTCCATTAATTGATCGAGTCCTTTGGCCAGCTGTTTATATTTCATAGGATCGGCATTTTCTACATAACGAAACATTTCAGGTGAAAAACTGGGTAATCCTTTAAAATGAACTGTTTCTCCTTCCGTTAAGGTATCTCCTATTTTAAAATTCCCTGTATCGTGTATACCAACAATATCTCCTGGATAAGCTTCATCAATGATAGATTTCTTTTCTGCCATAAAAGCCGTTGGAGAAGGAAATTTCATTTTTTTGTTAGCTTTCACATGTAAATAATTGGTATTACGCTGGAATATACCAGAACAAATTTTAACAAATGCCAACCTGTCCCGATGGTTGGGATCCATATTGGCATGAATTTTAAAAACAAATCCGGTAAATTTATTTTCAAAAGGGTCTATCTCCCTTTCTTCCGCTTTAACAGGAAGTGGATAAGGTGCAATATCCACAAAACAATCCAACAGTTCTTTAACCCCAAAATTATTTAATGCACTCCCGAAAAATACCGGAGCCAAATCGGCTGATAAATAATCTTTAACATCAAACGCAGGATAAACACCTGAAATTAATTCTAACTCGTCGCGTAAGGTTTTTGCGTAGTCATCCCCAATAAAATTTTCAAGATCAGGGTGATGGATGTCTTTAAATTCAATCGCTTCTTCTACCGTTTGTTTCGTTTCGCCACTAAATAAATTTAGTTTTTCACCATATATATTATATACCCCTTTAAAAGTTGGGCCGTCACTAATTGGCCAACTTAAAGGGCGAACATGTATTTTTAATTCATTTTCAATTTCATCAAGCAATCCAAAAGGATCTTTCCCGCTGCGGTCTAATTTATTAATAAAAACCATTACGGGCGTTTTTCGCATGCGGCATACTTCCATTAATTTGCGGGTTTGTGGCTCTACGCCTTTGGCCGAGTCGATAACAATAATAACACTATCTACAGCGGTAAGTGTCCGAAAAGTATCTTCAGCAAAATCCTGGTGGCCGGGTGTGTCCAGAATATTTATTTTTCTACCCCGGTATTCGAATCCCATGACTGAAGTAGCTACTGAAATTCCACGTTGCCTCTCAATTTCCATAAAATCGGAAGTAGCTGTCTTTTTTATTTTATTATTTTTAACAGCTCCTGCTACATGAATGGCTCCGCCAAAAAGTAATAACTTTTCTGTTAACGTTGTTTTTCCTGCATCGGGATGGCTTACAATACCAAATGTCCTTCTTCGCTTTATTTCTTCTTTAAAACCCATAAAATTATCTTATAAAAACCGAAACTATTTTCATTTCGAAGCTGCAAAAATATAAAAAGGAATGGATTAATTGAATTCAAACTAGCTTTAAAATGATTTATCGTGTTTAATACATCAAATGAAAGTTAGAGCATCATTTATTTCTAATTTTCAATTTATTATAACATTTTTTAACATTTTTAAACACGCTAATATTTGATTTTCAAAATTATTCTCTTTAGGTTTGTAGTGTATTTAATTAACTATCAATTACTTAACACACAATGTTAAAATAGTACAATAATAAAATTTTAAAACGTTGTTTTTATGTACAAATATTGAAATTATATAACAAATCATTAAATTATTATTTTTTATAAATTAAAATCAATTTTTTATGTTCAAAATGAAAAAGTTAACCAGTTTATTTTTAACTCTTTTAGTAAGCAGTACATTTGTATTTGCTCAAACACCTCAAATCCCTCAGGATACAGAAGTTTCTGACAAAGAAATAAAAACATTTGCATCCGCTTTTCAACAAGTGCAGGCACTTGATCAAAAAGCACAGCAGGATATGGTGAAAGCAGTACAGGATGAAGGTTTAAGCGTAGAACGATACAATGAAATGTTGCAGAGTGAAGAAGACCCAACTAAAGATGCAAAGCCTACTGATGAAGAAAAATCACAGTTTGAAAACATAAATCAAAAAATTGGGGCTATCCAACAAAAGGCACAACAATCAATGCAGAATAAAATCCAGGACGAAGGAT
The DNA here is from genome assembly GCA_034661075.1 of Bacteroidota bacterium. Classification (GTDB taxonomy): domain Bacteria; phylum Bacteroidota; class Bacteroidia; order Bacteroidales; family UBA12077; genus UBA12077. Next base: position 2,210 of record JAYEKP010000078.1, on the reverse strand, counting down.
TAACAGTTAAAAGATACCAGGAAATTGCATTCGCTGTTCAAAACAGCCCTGCATTACAAGAAAAATTACAACAACATATGCAAATGCAATAAAAAAAATATTTTTTGTTAATTAAGATGGCTGCTAATTCAGCCGCGGATTGCAAATCCGATGGTGATGGTTAGCAGCCATTTTTTTTTAATTGTTTATAAATCGGAATAAAATATATGTATATATTTATATCGAATTAAAAAAAAGACTATGAATAAAATAATCATTTTAGCATCTGCAGTGTTATTCATTGTTACTTCATGTAATTACAAAGAAAAAAAAAGCACAGCAAGAGCAGGAAGCTGATGTAAAAAAATCAACTATGATAAAAAAAGGCCAGTCAGTTCCTGAATTTGAATATATTACATTACAAAACGATACAGTAAATATCAAAGATCATCAGGGAAAAGTAGTATTTATAAATTTCTTTGCTACCTCCTGTCCTATCTGTATTAAAGAACTTCCTTTTGTTGAAAAGGAGATTCAGGAGAAATACAAAAATAACAAGAACTTTGAGTTACTTGTTTTTGGTAGAGAGCACAATGTCAATGAAATGTTTGCTTTCAAAGAAAAAAATGAGTATACCATGCGTTTCATTCCCGACCCGGATAGAAACATTTATGCGTTGTTTGCAGAAAAATATATTCCAAGGAATATTGTACTGAACAGAGAGGGAGAAATTATTTATGAAGCCACCGGATTTAGTGAAGAAGAATTCTCAACCTTAAAACAAGTAATTGAGCTGGAATTGAACAAATAAAAAAACTGAATGTATTAAATTTTTAAAGATAAAGCCATAGATTTGTTCTATGGTTTTCTTTTTTTAATGATAATTTATTAATAATGAATATTTCATTTCATTCTACCGTACTTTTTGTTCAGGATATAAAGGATTCAAAAAAGTTTTATTGTGATATTTTAAAACAAGAAATAACAGATGATTTTGGGGCTGTGATAACCCTAAAAAAAGGATTATCATTGTGGCAAGTTCCCAAAGGGCACAAATTGGACAAAGGATTCTACAATTCAAAGAAAGGGAATCGTTCAATGGAAATCTGCTTTGAATCTGAGCATTTCGATGAAATAAGTCATTTCATTCAATCAAAAGATATCCCACAACTACACGAAGTAATTGAAGAACCATGGGGACAACGAACCATAAGGTTTTTTGATCCGGATAAGAACCTGATTGAAATAGGAAAAACTTTGCCCGTTTTTATAAAACGATTAAAAAATCAGGGATTATTAATTGATGAAATTCATCAAAAAACAGGAGTGCCCGTTGATAAAATAAAAACACTGATTAAATAATTTTCAAATGTTTGAAGCATATTACAAATCTCCCATCGGTTTTTTAAGAATTGTTTCTAACGAAAGAGATATCATAAAAATTGAATTCAGTGATGAATATTTTAAAATGAGAATGATCCCTGTTCAAATACAAACTTGTATTCAACAACTGGATGAGTATTTTCACGGACAACGTCAACATTTTACCCTTGGCATTAATCCGGCAGGATCAGAATTTCAAGCCAAAATATGGAATTTATTATTAAAAATTCCTTATGGAAAAACAATCTCATACTTAGACCTTGCCCTGGATTTTGGTGATAAAAAAGCCATTCGTGCCATAGCCTCTGCCAATGCTAAAAATCCAATCCCCATTATCATCCCCTGCCACCGAGTGATAGGTAATGATGGAAGCCTGACAGGGTATGCCGGAGGATTATTAAAAAAACAATGGCTATTGGAACACGAAGGTGCTATACAACAAAAAAGTTTATTTTGGTGATGAAATAAATTAGCTTAAAACTAACTAAATATATTTATATATATTCAATAATTACTATATTTGGTTTAAAAATAACACTTTATAAATTTTAACCTATGACATCTTCTTCGTTAAAACCTGTTGAAAATAAAGAACGAATTCAAATTCTCGATATATTAAGAGGTTTTGCTATTTTAGGCATATTAATGGTCAATATGCCTATGTTTAACTCCCCTTTCATGGCACGTATAGGCAATTTCTCATTATGGCAATCCACACCTAACCATATTAGTGATCTATTTATCCGGTTTTTCTTCGAAGGGAAATTTTACTCGCTCTTTTCTATCCTTTTCGGAATTGGTTTTTATCTTTTTCTACAAAAGCAAAAAGAATCGGGAAAAAGTATTCT
>JAYEKP010000077.1:0-18491 GCA_034661075.1 Bacteroidota bacterium | reverse complement strand
TTGATAAAATTTGGAGCAGAATACCTGAAGCTATTGAATTACTGCTGAAACTTAAGTATCCTGAAGCCAAAGCGGTAGTTAGCGGAGTTGAAGTACACTATTATGTAACATTCTATACTTACGAAAACGATTTATCCTCGAACTATTATACGATACATTTCCAGTGTACAAAAGACGGACCAGATCCGGAGTTCACACAAGATCTTGAATATGCAGACGAACCAGAAACGGTTTATGGAAAATATGGTATGAGAAGAATAGAAAAATAGAAGAATAGAAGAATAGAAGAATAGAAAAATTAAAATTCTTCTGTTTTAAAAACGGAAAGGCTGTTCATTTTTTTTGAACAGCCTTTCGTTTTTTCTCCCAGGTATAAAAATATCTATAATAATTTCAACATTCCCCCTTTCAAAGAACAGAGTCACAAAACCCATAATTCCAACAACTTAACACCCAGGCAAACAACAAATATTTCTACGTTAAAAAAATTTTCATTCTCCTCAAACCATTAAAAAAACAGAGTTTTTTAAGGTTATTAACAATCCTTGTGCAAATTTAAAATGAACAATATTTTCATAAGTAATTCTTTTTTATTATGTTGCTACATTCCTTTAATAATAAGTATTTCAGCGCCTTAAGTCCTAAAGTTAATAACTCCAAAGAAATGTTGAAAAATACAAATGTTTACCTCTTGTTCGATGAATATAGTATCATTAATTTAGCATTACCTTTTCTTAAAGTGTTATACAACATAATCAATAAAAAAACATAAACTCATTATAAAAACTGGCTAAAAATGTATGTAAAAGGAATGGCAACGGACGGAAAAATACGCGAAGCTTCGCAGGAGAAAACAAAACAAAAGGCTTATACTTTTGACGAAGCTTTTAAAAGCTCAAAGGAATATTTTAAAGGAGATGACCTGGCAGCGAGAGTTTGGGCGAATAAATATGCATTAAAAGATTCATACGGGAATCTATTTGAAAAAAACCCCGATGAAATGCACCATCGTTTGGCAAAAGAAATTGCAAGAATAGAAAATCGTTACCCAAACCCAATGGACGAGGAAAAGGTTTACCAATTATTAAAAGATTTTAAATATATTATTCCACAGGGTGGCCCCATGTCGGGCATTGGAAATAAATACCAAATTGCTTCATTATCCAATTGCTTTGTCATTGGACATGATAATCCGGCCGATTCGTATGGTGGTATTATGAAAATCGATCAGGAACAGGTACAGTTAATGAAAAGAAGAGGTGGTGTAGGACACGACCTTTCGCATATACGTCCCCAGGGCAGCCCGGTATTAAATAGTGCACTAACATCAACCGGCGTAGTACCTTTTATGGAGCGTTATTCAAACTCAACCCGCGAAGTAGCTCAAGATGGCCGCAGGGGAGCTCTTATGTTAAGCATCTCAAGCAAACACCCCGATGCAGAAAAATTCATCGATGCTAAACTGGAAACGGGAAAAGTAACCGGAGCAAATGTTTCGGTACGTATCGATCACGAATTTATGAAATCGGTAGTGGAAAATAAACCATACCTTCAACAATATCCCATAGAATCAAAAGAACCAACATTTAAACAAACCATTGACGCACAAAAACTTTGGAAAAAAATTGTGCACAATGCATGGAAATCTGCCGAACCGGGAATATTATTTTGGGATACGGTAATCAATGAATCCGTTGCCGACAGTTATGCCGACCTGGGATACAGAACAGTGTCTACCAATCCTTGTGGTGAAATTCCATTATGTCCTTATGACAGTTGCCGTTTATTAGCCGTTAATTTATACAGCTATGTGGAAAATCCTTTTACGGAACAGGCAAAATTCAATTTCGATTTGTTTAAAGAACACGTAGGATACGCACAACGAATAATGGATGACATCATCGATTTAGAAATCGAAAAAATTGATGCTATTTTACATAAAATTGAAAAAGACCCAGAAGATTATGAAATCAAAAGAGTAGAAGATAAACTATGGCGAAATATACGAAGTAAAGCCATTGAAGGACGAAGAACAGGTGTTGGGATAACCGCGGAAGGCGATATGCTTGCTGCACTGGGCTTACGCTATGGAAGCGAGAATGCAGTGGACTTTTCTGAAGAAATACACAAAACAATTGCTCTTGCTGCTTATCGTTCATCGATAGATATGGCAAAAGAACGTGGCCCTTTCGAAATTTTCAATGCTCAAAAAGAAAAAGATAACCCGTTTATCTTACGCCTAAAAAAACAAGATGAGCAATTATATGCTGATATGGTTCAATATGGAAGAAGAAATATCGCTCTTTTAACCATTGCTCCTACAGGTACAACAAGTTTAATGACACAAACAACTTCGGGTATTGAACCGGTTTTCAGGCCTGTTTATAAAAGACGAAGAAAAGTAAATCCAAACGATCCGGATACACACGTCTCATTCGTTGACGAAGTAGGTGACTCATGGGAAGAATATAATGTCTTCCATCATAAATTTGTGGATTGGTTAAAAATAAATGGATATGATCCTGCAGAAGTAAAAACCATGTCGGATGATGAAATTGAAAAAGTTATTGAACAAACACCCTATTACAAAGCTACAGCTAACGATGTAGATTGGGTGAGCAAAGTAAAAATGCAAGGCAGGATTCAAAAGTGGGTTGATCATTCCATCAGTGTTACCATTAATTTGCCCGAAGATGCCAGCGAAGAACTTGTTGGACAACTCTATATTACTGCCTGGGAAAGCGGATGTAAAGGCGTTACCGTTTATCGTGAAGGCTCACGTGCAGGGGTACTGGTTTCTAATAAAAAAGAGAGAAAATCGATAGAATTAGAAACACCAAACAAAAGGCCTAAAGTGCTCGAAGCAGAAATTATCCGTTTTAACAACAACGATGAGAAATGGATAGCCTTTGTAGGAATAAAAGAAGATAGGCCATACGAAATATTTACAGGTTTAGCCGACGAGGAAATATTCCCTATCCCAAAATCTATCAATCGTGGTAAAATTATCAAGGTAAAAGACAAATCAGGCAATAGCCGATATGATTTTCAATATATTGATAAATATGGGTATGAAAATACATTAGGTGGATTGTCTCATATGTTTAATAAAGAGTTTTGGAATTATGCCAAATTAATTTCAGGCGTATTACGCCACGGAATGCCAATTCCCGATGTGGTTGGATTGGTTGCATCATTACGATTAGACAGCGAAACCATTAATACCTGGAAAAATGGTGTTGAGCGAGCATTAAAAAGATATATTCCCAATGGTACAAAACCTAAAACAGGAACCAAATGTGCAGAATGTGGCTCGGAAAATTTAATTTATCAGGAAGGTTGTTTAATTTGCCAGGATTGTGGATACTCTAAATGCGGATAATAATTTTGTAGTATATATTTCCAATATTTACAACGAAAAGTCTGTGATTTTATCATAGCAAAAACCCGGCCTCAGCCGGGTTTTTTATTGATTTAAACTATTGTAACTTCTTTCTGATATTCTCAATCATCACCTTCGTCATTTTCCCAAGATCATATTCATGTTTCCATCCCCAATCCTTTTGGGCAACTTCATCGCTTATACTTCGTGGCCACGATTCAGCTATTTCCTGTCTAAAATCGGGTTTATAGGTTACCTCTAATTCAGGAATATATTTCTTGATCTCATGGATAAGTTCTTTCGGAGTAAAACTAATGCCGCCTAAATTATAGCTCGAACGTATCTTTACATTTTTAGCATCTGTTTCCATAAGCCGAATGGTTGCATTAACGGCATCATCCATATACATCATAGGTAGTGCAATATCTTCAGAAAGGAAACATTCATATTTTCCGCACTTAATGGCATCATAAAAAATTTCTACGGCATAATCCGTGGTTCCTCCTCCAGCTTCGGTTTTCCAGCTAATTAATCCGGGATAACGTAAACTTCTTACATCCAATCCGTATTTTTTAAAATAATATTCGCACCAACGTTCTCCGGCTAATTTACTAATACCGTAAACGGTTGAGGGCTCCATAATCGTTAATTGTGGAGTATCTTTTGCTGGAGTAGAAACACCAAAAGCTCCCATGGAGCTAGGCCAGAAGATTTTTTTTATGCCTTTTTCTTTCCCAATATCCAACACATTAAATAAGCTAGTCATATTAATATCCCATGCCCATTTAGGATTTTTCTCTGCATTTCCGGAAAGAATAGCTGCCAAATGATATATCTCTGTTATCTGATATTGATCAACTACTTCAATAATTCTTTTTTTATCCATCACATCAACGGTCTCAAATGGGCCTCCTTGCATTATTTCTGGTGTCCCTGGTTTAATATCTGATGCTACCACGTTGTCGTTTCCAAACAACCTTCTAAGTTCAATTGTAAGATCAGATCCTATTTGCCCTGATGCACCTGTAATTAATATATTCTTCATAATTTTAAAATTCTTTCTATTAAAATCTATTTTGGGCTCGAATATATAAAAAGATTACAAATTAATCACAATTTATTATTTTGTTATACAACATCAACACCCTAATTACAAAATATCATTAACTTGCATTATGTAATAACTTAAGAATACTTTATTTTTGTTGATCAATAATGGACTCATTTAAAATATAAATATTTATCCTATGAATAACCGAAAAGTAAGAGTAAGATTTGCTCCCAGTCCAACAGGACCTTTACATATGGGAGGTGTCCGGACGGCTTTATTTAACTATCTTTTTGCTAAAAAACACCATGGAAGTTTCATTTTACGCATTGAAGATACAGACCAAACACGCTATGTTGAAGGAGCAGAAGATTACATCATTGAATCGTTAAAATGGTGTGGTATTCAAATCGATGAAGGAATTGAAGAAGGTGGTTCTTATGGCCCCTATCGCCAATCTGACCGTAAAGAGATTTATAAAGAAATTGCAGAAAAATTTGTTGAAACCGGAAATGCTTATTTTGCTTTCGATACAGCAGAGGAGCTTGAAGCAATGCGCGAAAGACTTAAAAATGAAAAAAACAGCGTACAACAATATAATGCACTTACCCGGGAAAGCATGAAAAATTCGCTTACCTTAAGCGAAGAAGAAACCGAAGCTAAAATTCAATCCGGGGACCCCTATGTTATTCGATTCAAAATGCCCGAGAATGAAGACATTATTGTTGAAGATATCATTCGTGGCACGGTAAAAGTAAATACCAATCAACTGGATGATAAAGTATTGTTCAAATCCGACGGTATGCCTACCTATCATCTGGCGAATATTATTGACGACCATCTAATGAAAATTACGCATGTAATACGAGGCGAAGAGTGGCTCCCTTCATTACCTCTGCATGTTATGCTTTACAAAGCTTTTGGATGGGAAGACTCAATGCCCGAATTTGCTCATTTGCCATTATTATTAAAACCTAGTGGCAAAGGAAAATTAAGCAAACGGGATGGAGATGTACTGGGATTTCCTGTATTCCCGCTTGAATGGACAGACCCAATATCCGGCGAGGTATCGAGAGGTTACCGCGAAGATGGTTATTTTCCCGAAGCTTTTGTTAATATGCTCGCTTTACTGGGATGGAATCCCGGAACGGAAAAAGAAATATTTTCAATGCGTGAATTAATCAGTGCCTTTGATATTAAAAAAGTACAAAAGGGAGGAGCCCGTTTTGATCCCGAAAAAGCAAAATGGTTTAATCATAAATATCTGGTAGCACGATCAGATGAAAAATTAGCACGCCAATATCAAAAAGAACTAAAAGAAAAAGGGATTAATGTAGAAGATGCTTTTGTTATTAAAATTGTAAAGCTGATTAAAGAACGAGCGCATTTTGTTTCTGATTTCTGGGAACAATCTTTTTTCTTTTTTCAGGCACCTGACGAATATGATCCAAAAGTAGTAAAAAAACGCTGGAAAGAACACACCCCTGATCTGCTAACTGAATTAAAAAAACGTTTTGAAGCACTTGAGGATTTTAATCATGATACAATGAATAAGATTGTACAAAATTTAATCGAAGAAAAAGAAATTGGCATGGGACAAATCATGAACCCTTTACGTTTAACTCTTGTGGGGGCAGGTATAGGCCCGGGTGTTTTTGAAATTGCAGAATTAATTGGAAAAGATGAAACTTTAAAAAGAATTCAAGCAGGAATAGAAAATATCAAAAAATAATTAGCTGATAATTAAAACGTATAACAACTGAATAATGAATCTTTCAAAAGATTTTTATTTAAACTTTCATGCTCATCAGCAACATCCTGGTGAGAATGAAATTGTTGTACAAAGTTTGTTTTTACAGGAAAATATTACCGCTCATGTTAGTGAAAATATTTTTTTTACGGCAGGTTTGCATCCCTGGCATGCCGATCAACTGGATTTAAATCAATTGGAAAAAAAATTGGAAAAGTTTATTTCCAAAAAAAAGATCATTGCTATTGGCGAAACTGGCCTTGATAAATTGAAAGGTGCTGACTGGGAAACACAACTTCGGATTTTTAAAAAACATATTGAAATATCAGAAAAGTATCACCTCCCTTTAGTCATTCATTCTGTAAAAGCTCACAACGAAATTTTAAAATTAAAAAAAGATACAGGAGCCAAATCCCATTGGGTAATCCACAATTTCACCGGAAGCAAACAAATGGCTATGGGGTTTATTAATCATGGGTTTTATTTATCGATCTGTCACCATATTAAAAATAAAAATTCAAGAATAAATCAATTTTTTAATCAATTACCAAAAGATAAAATATTTCTTGAAACGGATGATTTTGATATTTCAATAAAAGAACTGTATAAGATTGCAGCTGATAAATGGAAAATTGGTGTGAAAGAACTCAAAATACAGTTAATTTATAACTTACAGATGTTTTTGGAAAATATGGAGCTGAATAATAAAACCGGCTAAAGTATTAGTTTATAAAAATTCCAAAAATCAAAATTACCGTTGACTTCAGTCAACGGGTTTTAAGAGCAAACTCTTTTTTTCGGGCTTTAGCCCATGAAGGAGAAATTAATAAAAAACAGTAATAAGCTTAACCAACATCAAATAAAATCGATAGAAATTTTAAATTTGTAATTTAAAGAATAAAATTTATTTAAGTCTTTCATCATTATTTTTTTTGAAAAAATAATTTATGAATATTGAAAACTGGCAGGAACGTACAGAATTATTAATCGGTAAAGAAAATACTCAGAAACTAAAAAAAGCACATGTCCTTGTGGTTGGATTAGGTGGCGTTGGTGCTTATGCAGCAGAAAATTTATGTAGAGCCGGAATTGGAGAACTAACTATTGTTGATGGCGACACACTACATCCTTCAAATAAAAACCGGCAGCTGACAGCACTAGAAAGTACCATGCATAAACCAAAAGCAGAAATTGTAGGGCAACGGCTTTTGGATATCAACCCACAGCTAAAACTTCATATCATCCAAGAGTTTATTAAAGATGATCGAATGATTGAAATCCTTAATAATCATTACGATTACATTGTAGATGCAATTGATACGCTATCACCGAAAGTATTCCTTATCTATCATGCTCGAAAAAAAGGATTAAGGATTGTAAGCTCACTGGGCTCAGGAGGAAGAATAGACCCTACGAAAATCACCATCAAAGATATTTCCAAATCATTTAATTGTCGTTTAGGATTTTTACTTCGAAAAAGATTACGCAAACTAGGCATCTCTAAAGGGTTTAAAGTTGTTTTTTCCGAAGAAAAAGCTGATGAAAATGCTGTTATTGTTGACGAACCAGGCGAAAATAAAAAATCTACCGTTGGAACAATTTCTTATATGCCACCTATTTACGGATGTTTCTGCGCTTCGGTAGTAGTTCAAAATATTATTAAAACAAAATAGCTTGAGTTTGAACTAAAATCATTTATATTTGTATTGTAGGTAATGATTGCAAATTATAAAAACATAAACCTTTGTTGTTGCTGTAAGTTTTACTTATGGAGGGGTTTATACATTTTATAATTTAACATAATTATATAGAATATTATTAAAGCACCCTTCCACACCGGAAGGGTTTTTGTTTTACTAAAATTTATAAAATAATGGAATCTAAAAATTTTTTAAACCGGCTATATTCCTTTAATCAAAAAATATCGAGAAATTATCCTACAAAACTTATGGCTCAAAAATTTTTAACTGATTTATCAAATTTGTTATTCCCTGTATGCAAAGAGGTAACTATCAATCCGGGGAAAATTGAAATTGTCTGGGAACATCTTAAACTGTCTTTAAAGGAGTTGTTATTACCAGTGCAGCCTTTATTAAAAAAAGAAGCTGAAAAAATCGTTAAGGAATATTTTGAAAAAATACCATCTATTTATGATCAGTTGCTAAAGGATGCAAAAGCAATAGAAGAATTCGACCCTGCAGCATATTCCTTAGAAGAAATTATTCTGGCATATCCCGGATTTCAGGCTATATTGACCTACCGATTAGCACATCCCTTATATGAATTGGGTGTGCCGATTTTGCCTAGGTTAATGTCGGAATATGCACACACAAATACGGGTATTGATATTCATCCAGGAGCAAAAATAGGAAAATCTTTTTTTATTGATCATGGAACTGGAATTGTTATTGGCGAAACGGCAGATATTGGAGAAAATGTTAAAATATACCAAGGAGTTACCATCGGAGCGCTAAATGTTAAAAAAAACGAATCTAAAACAAAGAGGCATCCTACCATTGAAGATAATGTGATTATTTACTCCGGGACAACTATTTTAGGCGGAAAAACAGTAATTGGACATGATAGTGTTGTTGGCGGTAATGTTTGGTTAACCAAAAGTGTCGATCCCTACTCCATTATTTATAATATAAGTGAGATAAAAATTCGTAATGGAAATGTAAACGAACCCATCAATTTTGTAATTTAAAAAGAATAAAAAATGAAAGCAGAGAATATTTTGCAAACCATGGGGCATACTACCCATTTAAGGTTAAAAAAGTTATTTCCCGATCATGAGGTTTGGATAAAACTTGAAAAGAATAATCCAGGTGGCAGTATAAAAGACCGTATAGCACTGGCTATGGTCGAAGATGCCGAAAAAAGTGGAGCGTTAAAAAAAGGAAGTACAATAATTGAACCAACATCAGGAAATACAGGAATAGGCCTCGCAATTGTTGCTGCAGTAAAAGGCTATCGGTTATTATTGGTTATGCCCGAATCTATGTCTAAAGAGCGGCGGCAGATTATGAAAGCATATGGTGCCGAAATTGTTTTAACACCTAAAGAAGAAGGGATGAAAGGCTCCATAAAAAAAGCTTCAGAACTAACCCAAGAAATTAGCAATGCATGGATGCCTATGCAATTCGAGAACAAATCCAATCCTGAAATTCATCGGAAAACGACTGCATTGGAAGTATTTTATGATTTCCCTGAAGGATTTGATTATTTTATTACCGGAGTTGGTACTGGCGGACATATTACCGGTATAGGCGAAGTGCTAAAAACAAAATACAAGGATTTGAAAGTTTATGCTGTTGAACCCGAAAATTCTCATGTAATAAGCGGCGGCGAACCCAGGCCACATAAAATTCAAGGTATTGGTGCCGGATTTATCCCCAAAAACCTGAATACTAAAATTTTGGACGAAACAATACGTGTAATGCACGACGATGCTTTTTTATTTGCTCAGAAAGCTGCAAAAACGGAAGGTTTATTTGTAGGAATTTCAACCGGTGGGTCGCTTGCTGCAATAAACCAGCAATTAAAAAATATCCCGAAAGGATCAAAGATATTAACCATTGCATACGATACTGGAGAAAGATATTTGTCGGTTGATGGTTTGTTTGATTTTTAATTAAATTTGTTGTCTAAATAACATAATTTTAAAATCAATGAAAAAATTAGTCTTTTTCTTAACAATTCTTTTTCTTATTTCGTGCGCAGAGTTAGAGCAGGTAGCAAAATCTATTTCTACAACCGAAAGTAGCGCTCCGCTTTCACAGTCGGAAATTATTAAGGGACTGAAAGAAGCATTGCGTGTTGGAGCAGATACTGCCGTTCATCAATTATCCAAAGTAAATGGTTACTATAAAGATGAGGTGGTAAAAATTTTATTGCCTGATGAAGCGAATGTGATCATTGAAAATGTAAACAGAATACCAGGTGGTGAGCAATTGGTTGATAAAGTAATTTTAAGTATCAACCGTGCTGCCGAAGATGCATCAAATGAAGCAGCACCCATTTTCAAACAAAGCATAACATCGATGTCTATCTCCGATGCTTTAGGCATATTAAACGGAGCAGATACAGCTGCTACTCACTATTTAAGAAAAACTACCTACAATCAGCTATATTACTTATATCAGCCAAAAATAAAATCATCGGTAAATAAAGATTTAATAGGCAATATTTCTACAGCAGAGGCATGGAGTGATCTGACAGGTGCCTGGAATAAGTTTGCCAATTCAATGGTTGGACAAATCAGTGGATATCAACCCGTAAATGTTAATTTGGAAGATTTTTTAACAAGAAAAGCATTGGATGGTTTATTTGTGAAAATTGCTGAAGAAGAAAAACAAATCCGAAAAGACCCAGTAGCCCGTGTAACAGCTATTTTGAAAAAAGTATTTGGATAAAAGTTAAAACATCTTTACACCCTACGGGTTAACCCGTAGGTTATTAATAAACCTGAATTAATAAATACACAACTAACGGGTTAACCCGTTAGTTACCATTGTAACAACTCCACAACCAACGGGATAACCTTTTTATTTTACTTATTCTTTTTACTCCACGAATCTTTTAACGGAACCGTGCGGTTAAAAACCAGTTTTGCAGGTTGCGAATCTTTTTTATCCACACAAAAATATCCTAATCGTTGAAACTGATATTTCGATTCGGGTTTTGCATCCATTAAACTAGGTTCAACTTTACAGTTTGTCAAAATTTTTAATGATTCGGAATTGATAAATTCTTTGAAGTCTTTATCCTTATGTCCCGATGGATCAGGATCATTAAATAAACGATCATATAATCTCACTTCAGCCGATAAAGCATGCTTCGCCGAAACCCAATGCAATGTACCTTTTACTTTACGCTTACTTGCTTCTGTTCCGCTACCGCTTTTCGAATCGGGATCATAAGTACATCGTAACTCGGTAATGTTTCCTTCAGAATCTTTGATCACCTCTTCGCATTTAATTATATAGGCTGCTTTTAAGCGTACTTCTTTTCCCGGTGCTAAGCGGAAAAATTTTTTAGGAGCATCCTCCATAAAATCATCCTGTTCAATATATATTTCTCGCGAAAAGGGCATTTCGCGGGTTCCCATGCTTTCATCTTCCGGGTTGTTATCAATAGGCAGGGACTCTTCTTTATCTTCGGGATAATTCGTAAGCACAATTTTTAATGGATTTAAAACGGCCATAATGCGGGGAGCTTTTTTATTCAAATCATCACGCAAACTATGCTCCAGTAAGGCTACATCAATAACATTATCGCGTTTGGCAACACCAATAATATCTGCAAACTTGCGAATCGATTCGGGAGTAAATCCTCTTCTTCGCAATCCTGAAATAGTTGGCATTCGCGGATCATCCCATCCGCTCACAATCTTTTTCTGTACCATTTCAAGTAATTTTCGTTTACTCATTATAGTGTAACTCAAATTAAGCCGAGCAAACTCAATCTGGCGAGGCCTAATCGTTCCTTCGGTATACAAATGATTTAAAAACCAATCGTAAAGTGGACGATGAACCTCAAACTCCAGGGTGCAAATAGAATGAGTTATTCCTTCGATATAATCCGACTGCCCGTGAGCAAAATCATACATTGGATAAATACACCATTTATTACCTGTTCGATGATGATCTTTATGCAGAATTCTGTACATAATCGGATCACGCATATGCATATTAGGAGATGCCATATCTATTTTTGCCCGCAAAACTTTTTCTCCATTTTTAAATTCACCGTTCTTCATTCGAATAAAAAGATCCATATTTTCTTCTACTGACCGATTACGAAACGGACTTTCAATACCTGGTTTTGTTGGTGTCCCTCGTTGCTCACTGATTATTTCGGGTGTTTGATCATCCACATACGCATCCCCTTGTTTAATTAATTTTACAGCCCATTCATAAAGCTGATCAAAATAATCGGAAGCAAAACGAGCTTCGCCTTCCCATTTAAATCCCAGCCAGCGTACATCTTCTTTAATGGAATCAACATACTCTACCTCTTCTTTTTCGGGATTGGTATCGTCGAATCGCAGGTTTGTTTTACCGTTATATTTCTGGGCAAGACCGAAATTTAAGCAAATGGATTTAGCATGTCCGATATGTAAATAACCATTGGGCTCAGGCGGGAATCGTGTACACACAACACCATTATTTTTATTGTTTTTTAAATCTTCTTCAACAATACTTTCTATAAAGTTTAAAGATTTTCGTCCTTCTGTTTCTTTGTTTTCGATACTCATGAAAAAAAATGTTTTATTTCGGTCATTAATAATCTATCTTCAGCATCTTACAAAAGTAAATGTTTTTATTCAATGCTGTATAAAATGTTTTAAAAATATGTAAAACCCAATTTATAGATTTAAATTTGAAAAATTTTTAACTTAATACCATGGGTTTAATCAAAATAGAAAACATGGAGTTTTATGCCTATCACGGGCATTTTAAAGAAGAACAAATTGTAGGTAACCGCTTTTTGGTTGATTTAACCATTGAAACAGATATGCAGGTTCCTGCTAAATCGGACGATTTAAAAGATGCATTGAATTATCAGGTAGCTTATAATTTAGTAAAAGAGCAAATGCAAACCAAATCGCATTTACTGGAACATATTGCAGGACGGATCTTAGATGCCTTATATCATCATTTTCATACCATTAAAAAAGCTACGGTAAAAGTTTCGAAAATGAATCCTCCGATGGGTGGAAAAATGGAAAGAGTAAGCGTTACATTAAGCCGGTAAGAAATATTAGAAAGATTTTTTGAGTATTCAGGAAAAATTTTCTATTTTTGCAATCCAATAAACGGTCGGTTGGCCGAGTGGCTAGGCAGTGGTCTGCAAAACCACGTACGGCGGTTCGAATCCGTCACCGACCTCAGCAAAAATCCTTTAATGCGAAGCATTGAGGGATTTTTTAATATGCTTTAGGTTCTTAAATTTCAAAAGGCAATTCCCCAACAATTTCAATATTTCTGGGAGTTACCTTGGCCTGCACCGGAATTATTTCAACCCCATTTTTGTATGCTTTTTTTAGTGTTTTAGTGTATTCGGGATCAATATCTTTTGCAGGAGCAAAAATTTCCACATCCATCCGTTGAATGATATAAAGCATTACTGCCCGCATGCCTTGCTGTTTAACTTTCATCAATGTTTCAAGATGTTTTTTCCCTCGGGTAGTAACTGCATCTGGAAACAAAACGTATTTTCCTTCCTTCAAAGTAACATTTTTAACTTCGACAAAACAGGTTTCTGCGCTATTTTTAGCCATTATATCGAACCGACTGTCTTCAAATTTTACTTCACGCGATACATTGGTATATCCTCTAAGTTTTTCAATTTGATCTTGGCTGATAGCCTCAAAAGCCAGCCGATTAGGATTGTTTGTATTGATACCCACCCAGTTATTGTTAATTTTTATCATCTCCCAGGTAAATTGTGTTTTCCGCTTAGGATCATTTACCGGCGATAGATACACTTCTGCATTTTCTTCCAAACAACTTTTCATGGAGCCGGAATTGGTGCAATGTGCTGTTACAATTTCTCCATTATCTAAAGTTACATCGGCTAAAAACCGTTTATATCTTTTGATTAAGCGGCCGTGTATTAAAGATTCACTAAATTCCATTAATTTAAACGTTAAATGAGGGATAAATTTATTAATAAATTTCGATTTGATCATAGCTTGGCCCTAAAATAACCTATGAATAAAAAAATAATTAGAACAAACCATCCAAAATTAGTATTATTGCATCCAAATTATAAAAAATTATGCAGTGTCGTAAAGGGTGTGGTGCTTGTTGTATTTATCCGTCCATTTCATCGTCTATTCCCGGAATGCCCAATGGAAAACCTGCCGGAGTACGTTGCATACACTTGGATAACAATATGAATTGCCAATTATTTGATTCTCCGGAAAGACCTAAAGTTTGTTCCGGATTAAAACCCGAAAAACTAGTTTGTGGAGATTCGGCAGCGGAAGCATATCATATTCTTGCACAACTTGAAGGAATTGAAGTTTAAATTTATCTGATCCCTCTTAATAATAATAGCAGAGAAAGCTGTTTTTAAAGGGACATTAAAACAAAATCAAAAATTTATTGTTTATAAATTAACCATATATCTATAAAACTAAATGTATGACAAAAGAAGAATTTAACAACATTTCGCTTGCGGAACAAGGACTGGCGATTATAACTGAGGGGAAACATATTACACAAATAAAGAAAGGGGATTATCTTAACAACCTATATACAATTGATGATTTTTTTATTGAAATTATTTATTCTATTTCAACCAATGAAATCACAACAATAGAAGTATTGGACGATCTAAGTAAGATCGACCAATATATTGAAGGCAATCAAAAAAAACAAAAAAATAAAGTAAAAGGAACGATTTCGTTAAACTAAATCACAAGCATCAGCAGGCATCCAATGTGCATCTTTACCTTCCCACTTAACATTACAACCAATGGGGTTAGTTACAGGAACAGAAATTTCTTTTCCTGCCAAATGCTCATCTAACGCTCTTTCTAAATCATTCACAGTCATTTTCGAAGGGTCTTTCGGATTGTCAATAGCCCGGCCGGTATAAATCAACTTCCTGTATTTATCAAAAACAAAAAAATGTGGCGTTCTTAAAGCTCCGTAGCCCCGGGCTATTTCCTGAGACTTGTCGTATAGATAGATCCACGGAAACTTGTACTGTTCCATACGCTTAATCATATTAGGGAAACTATCTTCGGGATAGGTATTTTCACTGTTTGAGTTAATACCGACAAATTGAACTCCCTGACTTTTATATTTTTCTGCGGTTTTACGGGTCATCTCATCCGAACCCAAAACATATGGACAATGATTACAAGTAAAAAAGATAACTAGTTTATCTTCAGGGAAAGCAGACAATTTATAATTTTTACCATCCGTTGCCGGTAAGTTAAAATCAGGTGCTGTTTCGCCAATTTGTAATGTAAAAGCCATAATACCTCCTTTTTTAATAAATATCATTTTATATAGTGAAACAAAATATTGATTCACTAAATATTATTTTCTTGATAGTATAACAGAGATGAAAATAAAATGTTTGAAAAAATTTACCATAAAAAATAAACAGGAGAGTGTAATAAAAAAACTGCAAGGATAAAAAAAACTCGCAGTTTTAAATATATAATCCATGAACAATATTAACTTATAAAAGAAGAGAATTAAATAACAACTTATAGGTAGCCGGAGTAGATGCCCTAAACTGAGGATTAAAACTAAACAGTACTACCTGCCCTTTTCCTTTTTTTAAGCAAACAACCGATGTTTTATTCCCCAATTCATCCTCATTCTCTGCATATCCACTCATTAGAATATTTCTTTCCGGAAATGTTCCAATCACTCGTCGATCTACATCAAAATAGGGCTGCCAGGTAGTAAATACAGGGCTGCTACGATGAAACACCCCGACTTCTTCCGGCATTCCGTAAGTTATTGGATGATTAGGATCTAACCGGATCTTTAATAATGACCCTGGTGATGAAAAGCCTGCTTTTATCAAGCCATTCGAAATATCTTTTACTGGAAACTCAAAATTTTCCTTTTTATTTTTATCCCATTCAATACTTTGCATACCACAAAACAATTCTGTTGCATTTCTCCAGGCAATGGTTTTTCCTCCATCATGAATAAATTTAAGCAGCGTTTCATAGCCTTCTTTTCCCATACCTTTAAGGTATTCTGGTGGATACTTCATAAAATATTGCCTGTCCTCGGATTTATACTCACCATCGATTAATACCGATTTTTGCTCATCGGGGATTACAATGACATCAAAATTTTTACTAAGTTTTGCCTCTTTAATCTCATCAGGGTTTAACACGGTAAAAGGAATATTGTACGTATCGAATATATATCTTGTCCATCCGGCATCCATGGGATAAAAATAACTTTCGATCAAAGCAATCCTGGGGAAATTAACAGTTTCTGTTGATAACGTTAACTTATCCTTTATAAATACAGGGGTAAAATTTAGCTGATTAAGCACAGCATCGAAATCATTGGAAGCATATACAATAAAACTTCCTGCGGGAACAATTGTTCCGTCCTTTTTGTAATCTTCTAATATCCGTTCTACCTTATAACCGTTTTGTAGGGCTGAAAAAACAGCCTGATAACTATTGTTATGATTTGCGGTAAGCAGAATAGCATTAAATGGCTGAGTGGATGGTGTAAACAAATTAAACGGAATATCGACGAGTTGATACGAATTTTCAAAAAGCTCTTTCTTTTGATTGATTTCAAAAACTTTAACTCCTTTATGTAGAGGCAACGACCATGAAGTAATATCATACGGTTTAATCATTTCTCCCCCTGGAGTATAATGCCTGGCAGGAAATACCTGCGACTCAAGCATCTCTTTTATAAAAGCCCTGAACGGCTGGGCTAATGGAATAATAATATCCTCTTTACTAAATGTTGTTTGATCAATACGTATATTTTTCTTTAATTCATAAACATTTATGCCATGCTCATTTAAAAGATTAACCAAATGTACTAATTCACTTTGATCGTGTTGTTCTTTTGGGAAAATATAATAATAGGGAGGCTCATTCTTTCCTTTTTCAACTTCCTTCTTACATAAGTCATTTCTAAACTTCAATATCTCTTCTTTATGAATAGCTGCCGTTTCGAGGTATGCTTTAGTCGATGAAATCTCATATTTCATCAGATCGCTTAATCGCCACCAACCACCTTCCCAGGGATCGGGCATATTAATGCTCTTTTTATATTCACCCATCCCTTTTCCATAAGCATTTAACTCATTAGGTTCAACATATATAGGAGTAGCATATTTAACACTTGCTGCTTCGGTTAACATACCTATTACATTTTTCCAAATACAGGTTTCTGTGGCTCCGGGCCAATAATCATCAAAAAGATAACTGTGGGTAACTCCTGCCAATTCTTCTTCAGTCATTTTGGTTACCGTTCTCGAACCAAATACTTTCATCCAGTTCCAAATTCCTGCATCAATATTCTCGGCAATAGGATCGTGTGGAGGAGCGACATAAAAACGTGGACATGTTGAGCCCATCTGGTGCTTTTCGACCATTACCTGTGGAAACCATTCTTTACTAAAAAGATTGGAAATAGCTTTTGTGTCCGTTTGTGTCAACGCGACAAAATCACGATTGTTATCGTGACCCACATATTTATGATATACCCCCGGCATGGATGACCCATCGTATTTTGTATCCTTGTATTTATTGTAGTGATTAACAACCATATTCATCCCGTCGGGATTATGATTTGGAACTACCATATAAACAACATCATTTAATTGTTTTTGAATGGCATCATCGGTAGATGTAATTAATAACTCATAAGCAATTAAAGGTAATGCCTGAGATGGAGCAACTTCATTAGAATGCATGGATAAAGTAAAAAGGAAAAACACTTTCCCCTGATCGATATATTCTTGTTGTTCTTTTGGGGACAGGTTTGGATTCAACGCAAATTCTTTATTTATCTCTTTAAAAACCTGGATGTCAAATTTTAAAAATGAATTAAGAGAAAAAGATGACTCCATTATATCAGTCACCTCCTCTCCCAGCTATCATTTAAAAGTTGCTCTCTATTCATGCTTATAAAAATTATTAAGAGAAATTGTTTAAACAACAGAAAGGACAATTTAAATGAATTATTTATAACGTGTTTATGATTGGTTCGTCAAAAGACGAGGATAATTAAGAAAAGTTAAGACAATTGGCAAAGAAAATCCAGCACAACCTTCAAAAAAGACATTTAATGAAGAGGAGTTTCCAAGCTAAAAATAATAATATCAACAAAGTATGAGAACCTTGCATCCAGAAATTCCTCCTCCTAAAGAACGATTATATGAATATAAGCATAAATAATTAGAACAAGAAAATGCTATCTAAAAAAGACAAGAGCCTTTACCTCGGACAGCAGACACAGCTTATAAGCCAAAAGTTTAGGACATTCAAAAAATTCCTGAGCCTCCTCTAATATCTTAAAAGGAGAGTGAAAAACAACTATACGATTAAAAATATACTTATCAAAAATTACCAGCAGTTATTGAAGCTAAAGGGAATTGTTTATATTATGAACCTCAAGATCCAGAAGAAATAAAGATGGAAAGAATGTGGTTTGAAAAGAAAAATAAAGAAGTAGCTGAAAAAAGAAAAGAGGAAGAAAGAAGAGAGCAGCTTCTCTATTTAGAGTTTAAAGCCCAAGAGCTTTACTATGAAGCAAAAAGAGCTATGAGAAGGAGAAAGGATCGGGCTATAG
>JAYEKP010000076.1:0-18721 GCA_034661075.1 Bacteroidota bacterium | reverse complement strand
CCGTTTTCTGAAGCTTCTTTTATAATTTTGAGCTTCTCTTCTTTTGTAAATGTTCTTTTTTTCATCGTTATAAAAGTACAGATTTTAATCTATATTTCTGTCCGATGATTTAAGGGGGCTAATACAATTTCAATGTTCGTTTCTTCTAGTTCTTTCCATCTTTCTTTAAATGATAATTTTTTTAATTGATTTTTTTCAGTCTTCCATTTAAGTTCAGAAGATAAATCAATAAAGTTACTATTTAATGAAATTCTATTAGTAATTCTCATTGGAAGATTTAATTTTCCTAATTTGCTAGATGGTATTGCACATATATGTTGACAATCTTTGTAGTATGGTGTGTTTTCTAAAAATTGAATTATTTGATTCGAAATTTTTATTCTTGCTTTTGAACTACTGTTATATTTTGCCTGATATTCCAATTCTCCAAGATGAGTCCTATTCCCCTCATTGTCCATATGTTCAGAAAGAGATAATGACAAATCAAGGTTATCTCTGATAAAGACAGTCTCTTCATATTTTTTTTTAATTCTAAAGCTTTTCCATAATCCTCTTCGGTCTTTATCGGGCACCAAAACTTTCCTGCTTTGGTTTTATAAATCTGCAAATTTGTTTCATCTTCAAATAACTTTTTGATTGTATTATCAAAAGGGATAAATAATGCCCACTTTACATTAGAACTATCAGAATTTGTAGTTTTTAAAGCATTTGAATGACAAGATTTGAAACAAATTCTTTTCGGTGATATATTATGACAATCTATCACTTTCTGATAAGTTATTGTTGTCGAAGGATTTAATATTTCTTCAAGATTAAAAATTTCCATAGTTTATGTTTCTTTTGGTGAATCTGGGGTTCTATTATGCCTAACTTCTTTATACCAATTCACCTATAACACTTATCCCATCTAAAATTAAAACGAAAAGCATCATAAAAGATTCTTTTGTTTTCTAAAAGTAATAATTTTTAAACAATTTAAAAATCCACCTCCGGATTCTTTTCATTTGCATATTCCCAAAATTTGTTGTTATATTTGCACCAACATTTCAAACATCCTTCACCAAGGGCGTTTGATTTATATAGAAGAGGGGAGAGATTAGGCTCTGTGAACCTCTGGCAACCCTCTGCCAACCGCAGAAAAGGTGCCAATACCTAACCCAAATCCCGTTCCGGCAGTTGCCGGTGTTTAAGGGAGGGAAATTATAAACGAAACGCAAAAATCATGAAAAGTAAATTTTTTTGTACGAGTTATTCCTTACCGGATTTTGTAATTATCCATCATTTTTGGTTTAACAATTTCACCATGCCGCTTTTGCCTATGTGCATGCGCTAGCCGGAGAGTAGATTAATGCCTTTCCGAAACATCCTCAGCTTGCCCCGGAGGCAAAGCGTAGAATTATATGTTCATTTAAAAATTTACATCAATAAACCAATTGCTTTTAGCACCTAAAAATTAAGCGAAATGCCGGGATAAATCGGAATTTGTACGAAGTTAATTATCCTCCAATAATTAAAAAATTCTTTTATCTTTCGGCTTTCGCTTAAAAAAATGATCATGACACAGCATCAATTTCAAACCAAAGGAGAATTTAAGCTCGAAAACGGGCAATCATTGCATGATATCCGGATTACGTATCATACGGCCGGTATTTTAAATGAGGCTAAGGATAATGTAATCTGGGTATGTCATGCGCTAACCGCCAATTCGGACGTTGCCGACTGGTGGCCAGGCATGGTGGGCGAGGGATTGTTATTCGATACCTCCAAATATTTCATTGTTTGTGCCAATTTTTTGGGTTCATGTTACGGCACTACCGGTCCGTTATCAACCAATCCGAAAACCGGGGAGCCTTATTATCACGATTTCCCGTTAATTACGATTCGCGATATGGTGAATGCCCACGAGCTATTAAGGAAACATTTGGGAATTGCTAAAATTTTTATGATTACCGGAGGTTCCATGGGCAGTTTTCAGGCGTTGGAATGGAGTATTATGAATCCTTCGTTGTTTGAACACCTGGTTTTTGTTGCAAGTGGAGCGTTTGCAACACCCTGGAATATCGCCATTAACGAATCGCAGCGGCTGGCCATTTCGGCTGATGCTACTTTTCAGGAGAAACACGCAAAAGCAGGGCTGGCAGGAATGAAAGCAGCACGTTCTGTTGCTTTATTGAGTTACCGCAATGCGGCAACGTACAATAAAACACAACAGGACGAAGAGGATACGCTGGAAAATTTCCGTGCAATATCCTATCAACAATACCAGGGCGATAAGCTGGTGAAACGATTTAATGCCTTTGCCTATTATACCATTACCAAAACTTTTGATACACATCATGTAGGGCGAAACCGGGGTGGTATTGCTAAAGCATTAGCCGGTATTCAGGCAAAAACATTATTAATCGCTATTTCATCCGATTTGTTGTTTTATCCTCAGGAAATAAAGGAACTACAACAGTATATCTCCAATGCCAGATACCTTGAAATAGATTCGCTGTATGGTCATGATGGATTTTTGATTGAAACCAAACAATTAACGAAAAATATTAAATCATTTTTAAGCGAAAAACATTATGCAACATAAAATTAATATCGGACTTTTTGGCTACGGCGTAGTAGGCGAAAGTCTGTATCATGTATTAAAACACAGCAAAACCGTTGATGCAACGATACGTAAAATTTGTGTCAAACAAAAAGAGAAGAAAAGATCACTCCCGGAAAATAAGTTTTCCTTTAACAAAGAGGATATCATTAACGATAAAGATATCAACCTGGTGGTTGAGCTGATTGATGATGCTGAGGAAGCGTATGATATTGTAAAAAAGTGCTTACTAAACAAAAAGGCAGTAGTTTCCGGCAATAAAAAAATGCTGGCCCACCATTTAGATGAGCTGATTGAACTACAGAAAGAATCCGAAACCGCTTTGCTGTATGATGCTTCGGCTTGCGGAAGTATTCCTGTTATCCGGAATATCGAAGAATATTACGATAATGATTTATTAAAATCGGTTACCGGAATTTTAAACGGATCGTCTAACTTTATTCTTTCCCGGATTTTTAACGATGGGCTGGATTATCAAAAAGCACTAAAACAAGCGCAGGAACTGGGCTTTGCCGAAAGCAACCCCTCGCTGGATGTGGACGGATTTGATTCACTCTATAAACTTATTATTATAGCTACTCATGCCTTAGGTACGTATGTTAAGCCTGAAAAAATTTTTAATTACGGGATAGCAAATATCCAACAAGCTGATATTCAGTTTGCCCGCGAGAAAGGATTGAAACTAAAACTGGTGGCCCAGTTATTAAAACTCAACAACGAATCGTTTACCCTTTTTGTAATTCCACGTTTGGTTAGCTCAGAAAAATATATTTATAATGTGGAGGATGAGTACAACGGGGTAGTTATACAGGGCGAGTTTTACGACAAACAGTTTATGTTTGGAAAAGGAGCTGGAGGATTTCCCACAGGATCGGCTGTTCTTTCGGATATTACCGCCCGCTCGCATCATTATAAATACGAATACAAAAAGCAGAAATATTTTAAAAAAGTGGATTATAAAACCAACCATGAAATAAAAATTTATCTGCGATACCATAATCTGTTGGATTTAAGCTATTTCGAATTTGAAAAAATCACAGAAAAATACTCCGGACAGGAATATAACTATGTGGTAGGGAATATCAAACTGGATAAGCTGATAAAAATAAAAAATATTTTACCGAAATTGAATGTATTTATGGCTTATATCAAAAATTAATTTGACTTTGACAGTCAGGTTTTTGTAAATTTATAGTATGGAGATCATCCTGTGGATTCATCTATGTATTCCGGGATAAAAGAAATTGAAAGTTTATGAACCTTTTAGAAAATATAAGAGAAGAATTAAAGCAGCGGATTTTTGTGCTCGATGGCGCCATGGGAACCATGGTACAGTCCTATAACTTAGATGAAGAAGCCTATCGTGGCGAGCGGTTTAAAGATATACAAACCCCGGTGAAAGGGAATCATGATTTGCTTTCCATCACCAAACCGGAAGTTATTTGTGAAATTCATCAAAGGTACCTGGAGGCGGGAGCCGATCTGATTGAAACCAATACATTTAATGCCAATGCCGTTTCGTTGGCTGATTATGGAATGGAAGCACTGGCTTACGAATTGAATGTTGCTTCGGCAAAACTGGCCCGCCGGGCCATTGAAAAATATGGAAGAAAAGACGGACACTCGCATTATGTGGTGGGGTCAATGGGCCCTACCAACCGTACCGCATCCCTTTCCCCGGATGTAAACCGCCCCGGATTCCGTAACATTACCTTCGACGAACTGAAAAAAGCATATTATACACAAGCCGAAGGCTTACTGGATGGGGGTGTCGACATTTTACTGGTAGAGACTATTTTTGATACACTAAATGCTAAAGCGGCTTTAGTTGCCATTGAAGAGATAGGCAAAACCCGGGGAATAAAAATTCCGATAATGGTTTCCGGAACGGTAGATCAAAGCGGCCGATTGCTTTCAGGCCAGGTGGTGGAGGCTTTTTATTCTTCGGTATCGCATATCGATTTATTAAGCATCGGATTAAACTGTGCCTTTGGCGCTAAACGGTTGCTTCCTTTTGTCGAAGCATTGGCGAAGGTTGCTAAATTTAATGTAAGTGTGCATCCCAATGCCGGATTGCCCGATTTATTCGGGAACTATAGTCAGAAAGCCAGAGAGATGGCCCAATTCATAGAAGGATATTTAGAAATGGGCCTCCTAAATATTGTGGGAGGATGCTGTGGAACTACCTGTGAACATATCAAGCAAATTGCCAACGTAGCAAAAAAATATAAGCCACGGCAAATCCCTGTTTTTGAATGCAGAACGCAGCTTGCCGGGTTAGAGCCTCTGGAAATTTGCCAGGGAAGAAATTTTGTAAATATTGGTGAGCGAACCAATGTTTCGGGATCGAAAAAATTTGCACAATTAATGCGTGAGCATAATTATGAGGCTGCGCTAAATGTCGCCAGACATCAGGTAGTTAACGGAGCTCAAATCCTGGATGTCTCCATGGACGATGCCATGATTGATGCAGAGAAGATGTTACCTGAATTTCTTCGGCTAATAGCCTCAGAACCCGATATTGCTAAAGTTCCGGTAATGGTCGACTCTTCGAAATGGGAAGTGATCGAATCGGCCTTGAAATGCTTACAAGGGAAATCCGTGGTAAACTCTATCAGTTTGAAAGAGGGGAAAGCAGATTTTATTGAAAAAGCTCAAAAAATACATGTTTATGGTGCGGCTGTCGTAGTGATGTTGTTCGACGAAAAAGGACAGGCGGGTACTTACGATCGGAAAATTGAAATTGCCGGACGTTCGTATCAAATTTTAACCGAAAAAGCGGGTTTCCCTGCCGAAGATATTATTTTTGATCCCAATGTACTGGCTATTGGAACAGGCCTGCCGGAGCATAACCATTATGCAGTGGATTTTATCCGGGCGGTTCGTTGGATTAAAGAAAATTTGCCCTATGCAAAAACCAGCGGAGGGATAAGTAACCTCTCCTTTGCTTTCCGTGGGAATAACCGGATGCGTGAAGCGATCCACTCCGTGTTTCTTTATCATGCCATCGAGGCTGGTCTGGATATGGGAATCGTTAACCCGGCGATGCTCGAAATTTATGATAACATTCCGAAAGATTTGCTTCAGCTTACCGAGGATATGGTATTGAACCGAAGGGCAGATGCAACCCAACGACTGCTTGCTTTTGCCCAACAAAATGAGCTTTCCGGAAAAGAGGAAGAAGATTTCGACCAGTGGAGGAAAGCCCCTGTGCAGGAAAGAATAAATCACGCACTGATTAAAGGAATTCTAGATTTTATTGAGCAGGATGTAGAGGAGCTAAGAAAAAATTATAAAACCGCATTAGAGGTTGTTGAAGGACCTTTGATGGAGGGAATGAGCAAAGTGGGCGAACTGTTCGGTTCGGGAAAAATGTTTTTGCCCCAGGTAATTAAAAGTGCCCGGGTGATGAAAAAAGCAGTAGCTTATTTGCTGCCATTTATCGAAGAGGAGAAGAAAAATGCAGGGGACACATCATCCAAAGGGAAAATCCTTTTGGCTACTGTAAAAAGGGATGTACACGATATAGGAAAAAATATTGTCAGCGTAGTGCTTTCGTGTAACAATTACGAAATAATTGATTTGGGGGTAATGGTACCTCCTGAAAAAATTGTGGAAACCGCAAAAAAAGAAAACGTTGACATCATTGGCCTTAGTGGTTTGATTACACCTTCGTTAGAAGAAATGATAACCGTTGCCCGTGAATTGGAGAGGGAAAAGCTGGATATCCCGCTCCTTATCGGAGGAGCAACCACCTCAAAAATACATACTGCCTTAAAAATTGATCCAGTATATTCAGCGCCGGTGGTGTATGTAAAAGATGCTTCGCAAAGCGTGAATATGGTAAATAACCTGCTGGTAAAAGATTTGAAAAAAGGGTTTATCCACAGGCTAAAAGAAGATTACCAACGAGCCATGGAAAAATATAATCAATCCCAGTCAGGGGCAGATTATATTACCATTGAAGAGGCGCGAGAGAATCGACATCCTGTCGACTGGGAAAATACTCAAATCCAGCGACCGGCATTCTTAGGATCTAAAGTGTTGGAAAATTATCCCTTAAAGAATTTGCTGAAATTTATTGACTGGACTTTCTTTTTCCATGCCTGGGATTTGTCGGGCCGTTATCCCGGAATATTTGACGATCCTGTGAAAGGAGCTGAAGCAAAAAAGCTTTTTGAGGATGCGCAGCAAATGCTCGATCGGATGATTCAAAAAAATATGCTACAGGCCAATGCTGCCTTTGGTTTTTATCCGGCCAATGCAGACGGGGATGATATTGTGGTTTTTAATGAAAATGGAACCCGGGAAATCGTTCGTTTACCGATGCTTAGAAACCAACGGTTGAAACCGGAAAATGAAGCTAACCTAGGCCTGTCCGATTTTATTATTCCCATTGCATATAAAAAAAAGGATTATATCGGTTTATTTGCTCTCACCGCAGGACTTGGTGCAGAAAAATGGGTGAATGAATTCAGAGAACAGGGAAATGATTATGATGCAATTATGCTGAAAATTTTGGCCGATAGGATGGCCGAAGCTTTTGCCGAATTATTGCACGAAAAAGTACGGCGTGAATATTGGGGATATGCTATCGATGAAAAACTATCGCATGATGATATATTACATGAACGATACCGTGGAATAAGGCCTGCTATAGGTTATCCATCATTGCCCGATCATGCATTAAAAAAGGTGGTTTTTGATTTGTTAAAAGTGGGTGAAATAGGAATTGAATTAACCGAAAATTTCATGATGCAACCACAGGCTTCCGTGTGTGGATTCTACCTGGCACACCCCGAATCAAAATATTTTAATATCCAAAAAATAGGAAAAGACCAGGTAGCCGATTATGCCCTAAGATCAGGGATAAGCTTTGAGGAGGCAGAAAAACGGCTGGCGCAAAATTTAAATTATAAGTAAAAGAAATAAACGCATGAAAGTTATCGATAAAATAAAAAAAGCAAAAAATACATTATTTACTTTTGAGCTCTTGCCACCGCTTAAAGGACATACTATAGAAGAGATTTATGCGGCCATCGATCCGCTGATTGAATTTAACCCTGCTTATATAAATATTACGTATCATCAGCAGGAGGTTATTTATAAAAATCGGGAGGACGGTTTTCTGGAAAAGAAGATTATACGCAAAAGACCCGGTACTGTTGCCATTGCTGCCGCAATACAGAATAAATATAAAATTACCGTTGTTCCCCATTTGGTTTGTGGTGGTTTTACCAAAGAAGAAACCGAGGATGCATTAATCGATTTGCATTTTTTGGGGATTAATAACTTACTGGTTTTACGTGGCGACCCTGTTCCGGGTAACAAACGTTTTATTCCTGAACCTGGCGGACATAAACACTCCAGCGAGCTTATTGAGCAGATTATGGACTTAAATCAGGGGAAATATTTGCATGAGCATCTGGTAAATGCTATGCCTACTAATTTTTCGGTTGGGGTAGCCGGATATCCCGAAAAACATGTGGAAGCACCAAATATGGAGGTAGATATTGAATATCTGAAATTAAAAATTGATAAAGGTGCCGAGTATATCGTTACCCAAATGTTTTTTGATAATCAAAAATATTTCGATTTTGTAGAAAAATGCCGAAATGTTGGTATCGATGTGCCGATTATCCCGGGTCTTAAACCGGTAGCTACCTTAAATGATGTTCGTTTATTACCCCGGGCTTTCAATATTGATTTACCCAATGAGCTGATTGGTGAGATAAAGAAATGTAAATCCAATAAAGAAGTACGTGAGGTAGGCGTTGATTGGGCCATTATGCAGTCTAAAGAGCTGATTCAGAACGGCGTGCCCGGCATTCATTATTACACGCTCGACCAATCTGATAATATCCGTAAAATAGCGAAAACAGTGTTTTAATGCTTATATTTTCTTCTTGAATAAAGTTCTTCTTTCATTGCAATTATTCATTATCTTTGCAACGCTAAAAAATATTTTTTGCATAAAGACAGGAATGATAAAATACGAATATGGATCACATTAGGAATTTTTGTATTATAGCCCATATCGACCATGGGAAAAGCACGTTGGCCGACCGGTTATTGCAAGCGACCAATTCTGTTTCGGAGCGCGACTATAAAGACCAGTTGCTCGATGATATGGATTTGGAGAGGGAAAGAGGAATTACCATTAAGAGTCATGCCATCCAGATGAATCATCATTATGAGGGAAAAGATTATGTACTAAACTTAATCGATACACCCGGCCATGTTGATTTTTCATACGAAGTATCACGATCCATTGCCTCGTGCGAAGGGGCACTGTTAATTGTTGATGCTACTCAAGGGGTACAGGCACAAACCATATCCAATGTTTTTTTGGCCATGGAGCACGATTTACACATTATTCCTGTAATGAATAAAATGGATCTGGATGCTGCTATGCCCGATGAGGTAAAAGACCAGATTATTGAGTTAATTGGTTGCGACGAAAGTGAAATTATTGCAGCTAGTGGAAAAACCGGACAGGGGGTAGATGATATCTTAGAAGCTATTATTACAAAGGTACCACCTCCCGTTGGCGATCCGGAAGCACCTTTACAGGCCCTTATTTTTGACTCTGTCTTTAATCCTTACCGTGGAATTGAAGCTTTTTTTAAAATTCAGGATGGAACCATCCATAAAGGCGATTTGGTGAAATTTATTGCTACCGGAAAACAGTATAATGCCGACGAGATTGGGGTCCTTAAATTTAAACAGGAACCACGAAAAGAGCTAAAGGCCGGGGATGTTGGATATATCATTTCGGGAATAAAAACAGCAAAAGAGGTAAAAGTGGGTGATACCATTACACATGTCGACAGGCCTTGTCAAAAAGCGATTAGCGGTTTCGAACATGTTAAACCGATGGTTTATGCCGGTATTTATCCTGTGGATGCAGATGATTATGAAGATTTGCGCGAAGCCATGGATAAACTTCAGTTGAACGATGCCTCGTTAACCTTTGAGCCCGAATCTTCAGCAGCACTCGGATTTGGTTTTAGGTGCGGATTTCTTGGGTTGTTACATATGGAAATTGTGCAGGAACGGCTCGACCGTGAGTTTGATATGGATGTGATTACTACCGTTCCTAACGTTTCGTATAAAGTTTACCAGAAAAAAGGAGAAGTTACCGAAGTACATAACCCATCGGGACTTCCCGATATAACATATATCGATTATATCGAAGAACCGTATATCAGGGCACAAATTATTTCTAAAACCGATTATATCGGGGGCGTGATGAAATTATGTATCGATAAGCGAGGTGTACTAAAAAATCAAATTTATTTACCCAACGACAGGGTGGAAGTAACCTTTGTGATGCCCCTGGCCGAAATCGTGTTCGATTTTTACGATAAGCTAAAAAGTATTTCGCGCGGGTATGCTTCGTTTGACTATCAGCAGGTAGGTTATGAAAAAGCAAACCTGGTACGACTGGATATATTGTTAAATGGCGAAATGGTAGATGCTTTATCAACCCTTATTCACCGCAATAATGCGTATTCTTTTGGCCGACGGATGTGCGAAAAACTGAAAGAGCTGATTCCCCGCCAGCAGTTTGATATTGCCATACAGGCAGCCATTGGTGCTAAAATTATTGCCCGCGAAACGGTTAAAGCAGTCCGCAAAGATGTTACCGCAAAATGTTATGGCGGCGATATTACCCGAAAACGAAAACTGCTCGAGAAACAGAAAAAAGGAAAAAAACGCATGCGCCAGGTAGGAAATGTAGAAGTACCACAACAGGCTTTTATGGCGGTTCTTAAATTGGATTAAAAACATTCCCAATAATTATAAAGCATATTATTTTTATCTCTGCATGAAAGAATGATTTCTTTGAGCAATGGATAGGTTACGGTATAATTTTTTATTAATAAATTAATCCTTTTTTGCCAACTTTAAATTCAATATAAAAACATAGTGGATTGATAAATATTACCGTTGTTAGGGCTCAAATATTAATAGAAAATAAATTTTTAAATGATGCAGCGCAGCATTATATCCTTAATTGTATAAGAAGAATACGGTGCGCTGCACCTTTTATGTTGATTAATTTTTATTTGCTATAAAAGTTTAAAAATAATTTTTAATTTAAAGGTTATAAAAGAATCTAAACATTAATAACATACATCGATGCTTTTATTGCACTTTACATAACAATCTAATAATTCAGCAGCTTGAACATCAATTTGGCTTAATAAACAGAGAAATTTTTGGTAATCTAACTCTGGGTCATATTTGTATTTAGAATAAAAATTGTTTATAAATTCCAGCCATTGATCTTCACCCATTTTTTCTACAATTTTATGGATTATAATTATTCCTTTTCTATAAACTATCGTATTGTTATTGTTGTATTCCATACTATATAATGAAGTATCTTTAGATGTCCCCTTGATATTTTGGTATGCTGAAATATATTCTTTCTGGAGCAAAGAATCATAAAAAAAATCTCCAAAATAATGTTTGGCAAATAATAATGTCATATACTCATTTAAAGATTCTTTTATAAAATAAGCTCCTGGTTTGCCATTTTCAATTAATAACGTCCATTCACCTAGCCATCGGTGCCCAATTTCATGAACCATTGGTAAAATATGTGGTTTTGTGGCAAATTTCTCTTGTGAGGCAATAATAAAACTTCCATTATTTCTATTTGAATATGGGTTTTTATGAAAAACAAAAGATAAATCTTTGCCGGTTAAATAGTTTCTATAATCGTCATCAAAAACTTTAGAAAAAAAAGAGATAGAGGCAACGGTTAAATTTTCTAATTCAATTATTCTATTTTCAGGGATTTTAATAGATTTTAAAACATAATAATTAATCCTGAAATCATCGACTGTTTTTGAAAAATTTTTATAGTCATCAATCGGTAATAACCCTAAAATTAATGAATGGGATACTACAGGCGATTTAGTAGCAAAACGATAGATAGTACTGCTATCATTCTTATGTGTTCTTAAACTTGTGTAATTTCCGATAACAATAATAGAATCCGGAACAGTAACTTTAACCTTAAAATTTATTTTTTGTCCAAAAATAAAAGGGTAATAAAATTCCTGATAAGAAGTTTCCCAAAATTCATTTTCTGATCTATAATTAAAAGCTGTTGAGATGTTCATATAAACATAATTCATACTAACATTTACTGTATCTAGAGCACTATTCCCGTCCATAATGAAGCTAATTGTTTTTTCCTCTGCATTAAAAATGTATTCTATATCAGGAGTTGAGATAATTTCTAAATCTTGAATTGCATTTTCTTTGAGTTGCCCTCCAAAATTCATATCCACAGTATCGGGTTGACAATCTTTATCCTCGAAAATAATATCAAATGCACAATTTATCTGCATTATATTTTCGGATTGATTCATTTTATTAAAATGGATCGTATAATTTGTTATGGAGCCTTGGCCATATATGTTATTAATTATTAATAACAATGCTGTTATAAACAATAATATTTTAAAGATTTTCATAGGTTAATTTATGTATTGTAATTAGAGCAATTAGGTAAAGATAAAAATTTAAGATTTTTCGCACCAATTTTTAAATAACCAGATTTGGGTTATATAATTAATCATAAGTGTTCTTTTAAGAATTAATTTTACAAGCAAGTAGCTTTTTTTGCTGTAAGTGGTTTAATGAAACAATATATTTTAATAAAGATTGAATGAGCACTAATTATAAAGCATCTTCATTTTTTTCCTCCGACATTAAATCAGAGTAAAGAAATTTGTTGGTTTCAATCCATTGGTTTAACGAAAAATCCCATTGATAAACAATTTCCATATACAGTTTTCCCTCTTCATTATATTTGGAAACGGTTTTATCAAAATTAACCCAGTTTTTTTTCGAGTAATCCCATTTTTGATGGATTACTTCTATTAAACGGCCTTTCCGGTCGTATTGGTACATTTTTTTTAGTCCGTTAAGCCATTGTTTGGTGTAGTTATTCCATGATATTCTAATTTCCTGTGTTTTGTCTCCCCGAAAATTGTAAAGATATTCGTATTTCCCTTCGATATTCCATTTTTTGGTGTCTTCATTCCAGTTGCTAATAAAAATTTCGTTTGGATAGGAATATTCTCCGGGATAATGCAACTCAAATTTTTTATAATACTCCCACTCATTATTTATGCTGTTATATTTGCTAATGGTAATATTGTTTTCCAGTCCGTCCATATTGTAATCCATAATATACCGGACGGTATTAATCCATTCTTCGCCTGGCTTTTGCCATTCCTGAAATAATATTTCTTTTCGTTCGTTAAAACGGTTGTAATAAGATGTTTTTAACTGCGTATTAACCCAATCGTTGAACGATGGCCTCCAGGTTTGCACCAGCTTTTCCTGTTCGTTGCCTTTTTTATCGTAGGCAAATAATTCCTGGGAAACATTTATCCATGCCTTTTTATCGTAGTTCCATTCCTGGGTAAGTGTTCGTATAGGGTGATCATTTTTGTTATAAATAATGATTTCACGCTGATAGGTTTCCCACTGGTAAAATTTTGGATTCCAATGGTGTTTATATAAAGTGTCAATATTTTTAATACGTATTGAATCAGTCATTAATGAGTCAATTTTTTCGGGCAACTGAGCTGTTAGTATTCCTGTAGCGAGGAGGAATATTGCAAAAAAGAAACATTTTTTTATGACCTTATATTTAAACATTATAGTATTTTTTCTAACAATTTAATGAAATATACAGGTATTGTCAACTTTTTGGCGATAATATTCCGCTTTTTTGTTCAACCTGATTATTTCCTTTATTTTTGCATATATTTAAATACTATGACAGAAAAACGGAATCAGCAAATAAAATTTGCTTCATGGGTAGGGATTGTAGGCAATTCAATATTAGCTGTTGTTAAAATATTTGTGGGTATAATTTCCGGAAGTTTTGCTGTAATTGGCGATGGAATTGATACCACCACCGACATTTTAACCTACTTTATTACTTTGGTTGCCGCACGAATTATGAATAAACCGCCGGATTATAAATTCCCCTATGGTTATAATCGTGCCGAAGCAGTTGCTACTAAAGTATTAAGTTTTGTTATCTTTTTTGCCGGAGCACAGTTGTTCTTTTCTGCGCTTGTTAGAATCGTAAAAGATGACCCCCACCAGGTTCCTACATTATTGGCTGTTTATGTTACGGTGTTTTCGATATTATCCAAAATAGCGCTTGCTATTTATCAACTTAGGGTTGGCAAAAAAATTAACAGTAATATGATTATTGCCAACGGGAAAAATATGCGAAATGATATTTTAATATCTGTTTCAGTATTGTTAGGACTTTTATTTATTCATGTATTTCATTTACCCGTTCTGGATTTAATTACTGCAATGTTAATTGGTGTATGGATTATGCGATCGGGATATGGTGTTTTTATGGAATCCAGCCGTGAGTTGATGGATGGGACAGATAACCCCGATTTGTATTATAAGATTTTTGATGCCGTTGAAGAGGTAGGCGCTGTGAATCCTCACAGAGTGAGAATAAGAAAGCATTCAAACATGTATACCGTTGCCCTGGATATTGAAATTGACGGAAAACTGTCCATCGACGAAGGGCATAAAATAGCCAAAAAGGTAGAGCTAAATATTAAAACGCGTATTGAGAATGTGTATGATGTGTTAGTGCACATCGAACCTAAAGGGAATCAAGAGAAAGAAAAATTTGGCCTTTCAAGGGATAATATTGATTCGGAATGCAATAAGAAAAAGAATGGACGAAAAATATAAAAAACCACAGGGCTCTTATATCAGTTTTATGAGCAATAAAGTTAAAGCTCATGGGGGTATCAATCTGGCTCAGGGAATCCCCGGTTTTAACCCTCCGCAGGAACTTACTCAGATATTAAGTAAACTGGCAACCGAAAATCTACATCAATATGCTCCCGGAAACGGAAATAATGAGTTGCTAGAGCTTTTGCTTAGAAAATATCAATCCGAATATGCCTTTACCAAAGATGATTTTTTAATCCTGCAAGGTGCTACCGAAGCATTATCGTTGCTTTTTATTTATTTTAATAAAATAATACCCAAACCTTTCTCGGCATTAGCCTTCGAGCCTGTTTACGAAAGTTATAATAATCTGCCCCAAATTTTTAATACAGCATTTGTTCCTTTTCCGTTTCAAAATAATTCAACCGTTGATTTTGATACGTTGGAAAATACTTGCAAGGAAAAAGATGTAAAAGTTATTTTTTTGGGTACCCCGGGGAATCCTTATGGTAAAATATGGAGCAAAGAGGAAATTAATAACTTACTCAAAATAAGTAAAAACCTTGATATTTTTGTTGTATTTGATGCGGTTTACCGCGATTTATACTTTGAAGAAGAACCTTATATTCCGTTGGATCAATTTAATCCAAACCTATTTTATGTCCATAGCTTTTCGAAAAAATTTTCTATTACCGGATGGCGTGTAGGTTATTTAGTGGCCCATCAAAAGCATATGAAACACATTAAGCCTATTCATGATTATACTGGTTTGTGTGCGCCATCGGTTTTGCAACAAGCTATTGTAGAGTATACTAAAAATTATAATTACGGGATAGAATATATTGCATCGTTAAGAGAAAAGTTAAAAAAATCGTATACTTTATTATCATCAGCGCTTAAGAATTTAGGTTTTAATGTGCCTGAAACGAAAGGTGGATATTTTGTTTGGGCCGAGTTACCGGAAAAATTCCCCGATGGTTTTAAGTTTGCTATTGATTTATATGAAAAACAGCGCGTAGCCGTAATTCCCGGCGAGCATTTTTCGACGAATGCAAAAAATTATATCCGTTTAAATATTGCACGTCCTGTGGCTGAGGTGGAAGAAGGTATTGAAAAAATTAAAGCTTTTTTCGGCAAATAGCAGCAGCTTCAATTATTTATTGTTAATACCAAACCCAAATTTATGTAGATCATCCCAAAAATCAGGGTAACTTTTTTTAATCACTTCAGGATCATCAATAATTAAAACATTATTGATAATTGCCAGCGATGCAAAAGCCATTGCCATCCGGTGGTCATCGTAAGTTTTTATACAATGGGTTGTTGGGATTTTGATATCCTCATTTCCTTCCCACGAGAGGTAATCTTTTCCATTGGTTTGCAAATGAATGCTCATTTTTTCAAATTCTACCACTAATGCTTTAATGCGGTCGGTTTCTTTTATCGATAGATTGTCCAATCCGGTTAGTTTGAAAGGAATTCCTTTGGCTACCAGTGTAACCGTTAGTGTTTGAGCTAAATCCGGGCAATGGGTAAAATCATATTCAAAATAGCTGCATGTTGTTTGTATATTTTTCAGATACAAACCCTTTTCATCAAATTTCGATTGAACACCTAAGCTGCTGAAAATACCTGTTAAAATCGAATCGCCCTGTAAGCTGTTTTTTAATAATCCCGGGAAATGTATTTCTGCTTTTTTTATGAGGGAGACTATTTCGAACCAGTACGAAGCAGCTGACCAGTCAGGTTCTACAATTTCTTCTTTCGGTAAATAATTCCCTTTTTCAACTTCTATAATGTTTTTATTCCATTGGACGTTAATGCCATGGTTTTGCATTATTTTCAATGTCATATCAATATAATCTTTCGAAAGGATTTTATCATCTATTTTTATCGTTAATCCTTGTTCTAAAGATGGCGCAATCATTAACAACGCACTAATAAACTGACTGCTAATATTGCCTTTAATACTTATTGGTTTTGATTTCAGTGTGGAACCTGAAATTTTTAAAGGAGGAAAGCCATCTTTACCCAGGTAATCTATTTTTGCGCCCAACTCCCTTAAAATATCGGCCAGGATATTTATAGGACGTTGTTTCATCCGTTCGCTGCCTGTTAAAATCCGTTCGCCTGGAATTATGGATAAAAATGCAGTAAGAAAACGCATAGCTGTCCCCGCAGCACCAACATCTATTACCGGTACAGATAAATGGTTAAGTGCATGAATTAAAACCTTAGTATCATTACTTTTTGAAAGATTATGTATGTTAAAATATTCTTCACAAAGTGCCCTAATAATCAATAATCTGTTCGAAATACTTTTCGATGCAGGTAAGTGAATAATTTTATCGTTTTGCTTAACGGGGGCTTTAACTTCAATTTTCATTATTAAAGTGTGTTATACCATTTAAAAGTTTCCAGCATATCTTTTTTTCGGCAATGTTGGTTAATTTTTATTTTTCCAAAATCTTCGAGCAATGTTACGTTGATGTTAGCTCCCTTGTTTTTTTTGTCATGCCCAATAAGTTCGATTATATCTTTTATATCCGTTTCCGGGATGTTTATTTTTGAATAAGTATTTAAAATATAGTTTACGATCTGCTCCATTTTTTGTGCAGGAAAACCACCTAATTTTTTCGAAAGGTAAAGTTCGCATAGCATTCCTAAAGCCACTGCTTCACCATGTAATAAGTTATTTTTTTGTTTCATAAAAAAACTTTCAAAAGCGTGTCCAAAGGTGTGACCAAAATTTAATGCTTTGCGTTGTCCTTTTTCCAGCGGATCGGTTTCAACATAATGATTTTTTATTTGAACCGAACGGGCAATAAGTTGATTAAAGGTTTTGTAGTTTATGTTTGAGATTTTGTATTGTGTTATATGCTCAAAATCCTGTTGATTAAAAATTAGGGTATGTTTAATCATTTCTGCCCATCCCGAAAGGATATTACGTTTATCTAAAGTACTTAAAAAACGACTATCAATAAATACATATTTGGGATGATTAAAAACTCCAATTTCATTTTTCAATTTTAAAAAATTGATTCCTGTTTTTCCTCCTACCGAAGCATCCACTTGCGATAATAAGGTTGTAGGGATATTTATAAAATCCATCCCTCTCTTAAACGTGGATGCAGCAAAACCACCCATATCACTAATAATTCCACCACCCAGGTTAATAAATAAAGCATGTCTGTCGGCATTGTGCTGGGTTAGAAATTCCCAAATTTTGCTTACTGTTTTTATCGATTTATTCGGTTCCCCGCTTACCGTTTCAATAATGTTTACCTCATCAAACAAATCATTTTTTTCGAAAACAGGAAGACAGTATTTTTTGGTATTCTCATCTACCAACATAAAAAATTTGCTATAATCCGATTCATCCATAAATTTTTTTATAACGGATTGGATTTCTGTTGAAATGATTATATTTGAAAAGGATGTTTCAATTTTCATAGTTCACGTTTTTTATAAGGTAAAAATAAGAAAAACTATTGGTTTTATCTTTTTATAAAAACATCATGTGTATGAATTATGTATCAAAGAGAAAGTTATTTATCTTTGAATGAAAAACCAATAAAAATAAATCATGCAATTCGATAATAAAAATAAAGTGTTGAAATTAAATATGAGAAGATATATTGTTCTTCTAATATTTACTATAATTATTGGGTTGTTAATTTTTACCCGTCTTTTAGATAATATATGGGGAATAACGAAAACAATAGCTTTGCTGATAGCAATAGTTGCTTATCTTCTATATGTTTTGATAACATATGTTATTAATTATCAATATATTTTTTATTCCGATGAAGGGGATAAAATTATCCTTA
The DNA here is from genome assembly GCA_034661075.1 of Bacteroidota bacterium. Taxonomy (GTDB): domain Bacteria; phylum Bacteroidota; class Bacteroidia; order Bacteroidales; family UBA12077; genus UBA12077. The sequence continues at coordinate 544 of JAYEKP010000076.1, read as the reverse complement.
AGTATGTTTCCTTAAGGCCTTTTGATAATAAACGAAATGCCATTGAAATTTCCAAAGGAAATTATTATGGGTATAAAATCCGCAAGTCTTTTTTAAATCTTAAAGAAGAAATAAATTTTCTTATTCAAACGCCAAATGGTATTGCCAAATATCCTCCTATAAGTATTGCAGCTCTTACTCCAAAACAAAAAAAGATACTCATTAATTCGATCAATCAGTTATAAATTTTCGAAAAGAATTAGCGGTTCAAAATGTGTTTAATATCATATCCTCATATGATGTTTTTATTGGCTTATTTCAATATTAAAACCTACATTTGTCCAAAATTTAAAATGCATGAAAATCATGCAAGTTTGATGTTCAACATTAAAACTATACAAAAAAATGAATGTAGATAAATTAATGATCCAGCTAGAGCAAAAGCATCCGGGAGAATCGGAGTTTTTGCAAGCTGTACGCGAAGTATTAGAATCGATAGAGGAAGTATACAACCAGAATCCTCAATTCGAAGCAGCCAGTATTATTGAACGTATTGTAGAGCCCG
>JAYEKP010000075.1:0-3720 GCA_034661075.1 Bacteroidota bacterium | reverse complement strand
AAACAATTATAAGAAATACCCTGATAGATGTTGAATCACAGCTTGCTTCCTATAAAGATATTATCCGTTGTCATCGTACATGTTTGGTTAATGTAAATTATATCGATAAAATTATACGCAATTATAGTGGCCATGTTCTTAAAATTAAGGAGTTAGATAAAAAAATTCCTGTTTCAAGACAATATGTTATTCCTCTAAAAAATTTTTTTTAACCCAAAAATAAGCATGCAATTCGCCACAGGATAAAGCCTATTCGCCACAAATATATCCGATTACTCCCATTTATATTGCTATACAACCCATATATTTTTTCTGAGTGTATTTTGTACTTAACTTGCCATTAAATATAAAAATGTATAGCAATGAAAAATTTTGTAGAAAAATATTGTGAATTTCCAACGACTTTACGCAGGCCTATGTGGCGTATTTGGCACAAACTAATGATTCGTTTTGATAAAGATATTAGTGCCAACTTTATGAATTACGGTTATGCAAGCCTTAATGGAGATCGTCCTATTGCTTTAGAACAAAAAGACGAAGTAAACCGCTATTGTATTCAATTATACGATCATGTCGTAAATAGTGTAGATTTAGTAAACAAAAAAGTTCTGGAAGTAGGCGCAGGAAGAGGAGGAGCTGATTATATTATCCGATATTACAAGCCTCAGAAATATACAGCTGTTGATATTTCTTCAAGTGTAATTAATTTTTGTAATCGCTTTTATAGTGTTCCCGGGTTATCGTTTGTTGAAGGACGTGCAGAAAAACTACCTGTAAATGGAGAAACTTTTGATGCCGTAGTAAATGTTGAGTCAGCAAGGTGTTATAGTAATATTGAAACTTTTTTTAACGAGGTATATCGTGTGTTAAATGACGATGGACATTTTCTATTTGCTGATATGATGGAAAAAGATGAGTTAGAAACCATCAAAGGCAGTCTTAAAAAATGTGGTTTCACAATAAAAGAAGAAAATAATATCACCCAGAATGTAGCTAAAGGGTTAACACTAGATACCCAACGAAGAGAGAAACTAATTAAGAAAAAAATTCCGGGGTTTCTTCAGCAATCATTTTTAGAATTTGCAGGTACAAAAGGTACTAATCGATTTGATTCTTTTAATAACGGGAAATTTGAGTATTGGAGTTTTGTGCTGGAAAAAAACTAGTTTAATACATTTAATATATTTTTAAAAACCACTTAAAAGTATGTCTTATCATACTTTCCCGAGTGGTTTTTTAGATATTTATTCGACATCATAAATGTTTTGAACTAATTCATAAGAAGAGTTATTTTACTAGCTTTACATTAACAGCTACCAGGCCTTTGGGGCCTCTTTCGATTTCAAAGCTAACAATATTACCTTCATTAATCTCTTCAAGTATATTATTTATATGCACAAAAATACTCTCTTTGGTTTCAGAATCCTTAATAAATCCATATCCTTTTGAATCATTAAAAAAAGTTAATGTTCCTTTTCGTATTGGATCGAGTTCGTCTTCCTCACTTTTGTTCGGAACACTTACTAAGATATCTTCCGCCTTGATATCATCTTTATCATCAGGATCTGGTGGCGTTGAAGTGATTACTCCATTTTTATCAACATAAGCAATCATGTCGTCCAGGTTATCCTTTTTTCCTTCTCTTTTCTCCAATCTTTTTTGTACTTTCTCTTTTTTTTTCTTCTCTTTTTTTCTTCGTACTTCTTTTTTGTTGAATGATTCTCGTGATCGGCCCATAAATAAATTTTAGTTTTTTAAATTATTTTATTTGTTTTAGTTCGATTATTCGTTAATCCAGAAATGTTAAATTTCCTTTTAACAGCGATTTTAGCCTTATTAATCCACGACGTCTAATTTGTCTTATTCGTTCAGATGACATTTTATAGATAACTGCCATATCGTGTAATGAATATACAGGGCTATCAAATAACCCAAACGACATGGTAATTATCTCGGCTTCTCTGCGGGTAAGTTTATTCAGTGCCCGGCTTATATTTGTGGTTAACGATTCTTGTAATAAGTTGTTGTCAGGTGATGGAATATTTCCTGTTTGTACTAAATCATATAAACTAAATTCTGAATCACTGTCATTTGAAATAGGTTTATCAAACGAAGCTTGTCGTTTTTTGATATGGTTAGCAATTTTAACATCATCCTTAGATAAATCAAGATAATTTGCCAGTTCAGTATCCGTGGGTTCCCGTTCAAGTTTTTGTTCAAGATAGGGAATGGCACCTGCAATTTTATTAATCGATGATAACCGATTAATAGGCAACCTTACAATTCTGTTTTGGTTTGAGATTGCTTGCATGATAGATTGTCGGATCCACCATACAGCGTAGGAGATAAATTTAAATCCCCGGGTTTCGTCAAATTTTTTAGCTGCTATAACCAGTCCTACATTTCCTTCATTAATTAAGTCGGGAAATGATAAACCATGATTCTGATATTGTTTGGCAACCGATACAACAAAACGTAAATTTGAAAGTACCAATTTATCCAGGGCTTCACTATCGCCATTGCGGATACGAACCGATAATTCAACTTCTTCTTCAGCTGTTAGAATGGAGTACTTACTAATATCTTGAAAATAACAATTAATGGATGCTTCGTTACGAAGGGTTATTTGTTTTGTTATTTTTAGTTGCCTCATTGAAATGGTATTGGTTCAATATAAAATTTCTCATAAAATATATTTATACCTGCTTTCTATCCTTAGATAAAAGTAGATATAAATAAATCTTCAACGTAATATATTTTTATGCTGGTTCTACATGAATAGCATATAAGCCTTTGTCGCCTTGTTTAGTTTCAAAAACAACTTTCTGCTCTGCCTGTAGTCCTTTATAAGCAGTTACTAATCCACTGCGATGTACAAATATATCATCTCCCTCTTCAGATTCGATAAATCCAAAACCCTTGATACTGTCGTACCATTTTACTTTTCCGTTAATCATCTTTTGCTTAATTATCGGTTATAATTTTCTCTTTTGGGTTTTGCTTCATTAACAACAATTTCTCTGTTTTCGAATGTTGCTCCGTTCAGTTCTTCCATTGCTTTTTTTGCTTCCTCATCGTTTTCCATAGTAACAAAGCCAAAACCTTTACTTCTGCCATTGTACTTGTCCACTATAACTTTTGCGGAACTTACTGTTCCATAATCTGCGAAAATACCTTCCAGGTCATTTTCATTTACCTTGTAATCAAGGTTTCCTACATAAATGTTCATTGTAATTTTATTTAAATGGTTTGCTTTTAACTACAGGAAAGTTTTGGGTATTTAGAAAAGATTTACTTTTCCTCTTTTCTTTGGTGAAAGTGGATTTGTTTAATACTTGACCAGATAAACCTAACTTGTAAATTGCTGTTAATTAAAAGTTTTAAAAAATAATTTAAAAACGAGTGCAGTAATTAACTAATAGAATATTTAAAATTAGCCAATTGAAGCGCAAGCTTAAAATCTTGTCAAAGGTACTGTTTTATTTTCAAGGGAGTACTATGGTTTTGTATTTTTATTTATGTCCTCCAGTACCATTTTAAAATGTTTTACGTAAATCCATACTATTCGACAGGAAATTTGTTTTTTCATTAATCATCACATCTGTCCTAAATAATAAAAAAAGATAGCCAATTTAGAGCTCTTGTTTAAAGAGCCCTTATTTTTGTAGTACTAACCAACTAAAATATAAATTGGCTATGAAAACAAATTTAACACTCTTT
>JAYEKP010000074.1:0-3742 GCA_034661075.1 Bacteroidota bacterium | reverse complement strand
TAATTTATGATAATAAGGAGATTCTATTAATGCAAAATGACTTAGTGTAGCTCCTTTCCTCAAACCGTTTTCTTTGTCTAACACCGCTTTTAAAAGTGGAGCTGTACTAACCAATCCTTTCATTAAAATTTCTGCTTTTCCTTCGCGTATTAGCGATACTGCTTTTACTGAAGCTTTTGCAGGGTTGTCTTCATCATAAATATCAACACCAGAAAGGTTAAAATCAATTTCTTTACAGATTTGTTTAATTTTAGCTTTAGTTCCAACTAAAACTGGTATAATTATTTTTTCCTGGTAGGCATTTTTCACTGCTTCTAGTACTGGTTTATCAGCAGCAGCAGCAACTACAAGCCTACGTATTTCTTTTTCTTTTCCTTTTGCCAGGTCTATAATATCATTTAACGATTTTAAGGCCATTACTTTTAGTTTAAGAATTTAACATAACTTAAAATGCTGCACAAAAATATAGAAAAAATTACATTATAAAAACAGGATAATCTATAGTCTAAGTATTAAACTATAATCTACTAACTATTTTTTTGGTATCCTGGGCTATCACCAATTCCTCATTGGTAGTAACCATTACCACTTTTGTTTTTGATCCAGGTTTAGTTAATTCCAAATCCACACCTCTTTTACCTTTATTTTTTTCTATATCAAAATCAACACCTAAGAATTCTAAATTTTCACAAACTTTTTTTCGTACCTCACATCCATTCTCACCTATTCCTCCGGTAAATAAAATTAAATCTACACCTCCCATAGCCACTGCATAAGAGCCAATATATTTAAGTACACGATATACAAACATATCAAAAGCCATTTGTGCACGCTCATTCCCATCAGCAGCAGCACGTTCAATATCGCGCATATCAGATGAAATTCCTGAAACACCTAACAACCCACTTCTTTTATTAATCATGTTATTGGTATCCTGAATGGAAAGATCTTCTTTTTCGACAATAAACAATAAGGCACCCAAATCGAGGTTTCCAGCACGTGTTCCCATCATTAAACCTTCAACAGGTGTAAATCCCATAGATGTATCAATTGAATTACCATTTTTAATAGCAGCAACAGAAGCTCCATTTCCTAAATGACACGAAATGACTTTTTTCTCATACCAGTCCCAGCCAAGTAATTTACAAGCTTTTTTAGCAACATATTTATGACTTGTACCATGAAAACCATATCTTCTTACTTTATATTTTTCATAATATTCATAAGGTAATCCATACAGGAATGCTTTGGGTTCCATAGTTTGATGGAAAGATGTGTCGAAAACAACTACTTGAGGTACCTCAGGTAAAAGTTTTTCCATGGCAATAATCCCTTTCAAATTCGCAGGGTTATGCAATGGAGCAAGCTCAATACACTCTTCGATCCTTTCTTTCACTTCCGGAGTTACTAATGCACTTTCACTAAAATATTGTCCACCATGTGCTACTCTATGTCCTACAGCCTTTATTTCATCAACAGATTTAATAACGCCATGTCTGTCAGACAAAAGGGCTTCTAAAATTAAATCAATCCCTTTGGTATGGTCTGGAATTTCAGCAGTTATATTAAATTTTTTATCATCAAGGGTTTTATGTTTTAGTTCACCATTCTCAATACCAATGCGTTCGACAATTCCCTTGGCCAAAACCTCCCCACTTTCGTTATTCGTCATTTTCAACAATTGATACTTTATAGATGAACTTCCACAGTTTAATACTAATATTTTCATTTTAAATTGAGTTATATTTTGATACTATAAAAATTTAATTTCCGGCGGCCTGGTTTGCTGTAATTGCCACTAAATTGACAATATCACTTACGGAGCATCCTCGAGATAAATCATTAATTGGAGCAGCCATTCCTTGTAATACAGGGCCTACTGCTTCGGCATGTGCCAGACGCTGTACTAATTTATAAGCTATATTTCCGGTTTCGAGGGTTGGAAAAACCAATACATTTGCTTTTCCGGCAATTTCACTGTCAGGCGCTTTTTTCTGTCCAATCGCTTCGATGATAGCGGCATCTGCCTGTAATTCACCATCAATTTTTAAAGATGGATCCATCTCTTTGGCTATTCTGGTTGCATTTACAACCTTATCTACCATTTCATGTTTTGCACTCCCTTTAGTCGAGAAACTTAACATTGCAATACGAGGTTCAAAACCAGCGATAGCTCTTGTTGTTGCTCCGGTAGCAACTGCAATTTCGGCTAATTCTTTGTCGGTAGGATTTGGATGAACGGCACAATCGGCAAAAACGAGTAAACCATTTTCTCCAAATTCTTTATCTTTTAAAATCATTAAAAAAGCACCGGAAACCACACTAATCCCAGGTTTTGTTTTTACGATCTGAAAAGCAGGACGTAATACATCTCCAGTTGCATTTTCTGCACCGGCAACTTCGCCATCAGCATCACCACTTTTAATCATTAATGTAGCTAAATATAAAGGATATTCTACAAGTTTTGCCGCTTCATCACGGGTAAGCCCTTTTTTCTTTCGTAATTCAACTAATAAGTCGATATATTGATCCTTTTTATCATGATTTTTTGGATCGACAATAATCGCTTTATCTAAATTCTTAAGTTGGTGTTTTGCTGCTTCAGCCTTTATTTCATCTGGATTGCCGGTTAAGATAACCTGTGCAATTTTTTCGTTTAAAATAATATCTGCTGCTTTCAGCGTTCTTTCTTCCAGCGATTCCGGAAGAACAATCCGTTTATTGTGCTTTTGGGCACTCTTTTTAATATTGTCAAGTAAATTCATTGTATATCAATATTTTATGTTGAGAATTTTTGGTTTTTAAAGTTACACAAAATTATTTTTTTAACCGTAAAAATCACATGAATAATGTCATATAAAAATGTGTTACATAGCAATTTTTAGATTATATAAAAATTAATTTTTGACTAAAAGCTTATATTGTTCCAAATTTTCCACGAATATTCCGCTTGAATATTCAACATCTCTAATCCATTTTTTATCTGACAACCTTTCTTTTCCCCTTCTTGAAGAAACAAGGTTTTCTCGGGATTATAGATTAAATCATATAATAAATGCTTAGGGGTTAAAAAAGAATATGGAATATTAGGTTTTTGTTCTGTATTAGGGAACATGCCAACAGGTGTTGTATTAATAATAATTTTATATTCGGTTATTAAATCTTTGGTAAGCATTGAATAATCGATTTGATTTTGATGTATTGGATTTCGCGAAACCATTAAAAAATTTATATTTAATTGCTTTAGTGCATGTTGTACTGCTTTTGAGCTTCCGCCAGTTCCTAATACCAAAGCTTTAGAATGATATGGTTTTAAGAATGGTTTTAGCGATTCGATAAATCCCATATAATCGGTATTATAACCTATTAATTGTAAACTTTTAAGCGATGATTTGAATTTTATGGTATTTACAGCTCCAATTTCTTTAGCTGCAGAAGTAATTTTATCTAAATAAGGAATAATGTCCGTTTTATAAGGGATGGTTACATTTAAGCCGGAAAGATTTGGATTATTTTGAATTAATAAATTAAATTCTTGAATAGATTGTAACGGGTATAATTGATAATTAGCATCTTTAATATTTTCAAGTTTAAATTTTTGCTGGAAAAAATTTGGTGAAAACGAATGTTCTAATTTTTTACCAATTAATCCATAAATTTTCATTGTTTTATTTTTTTACTTGTGCAAATTTTTCAATCACAGCGATAGAAAATATTCCTAGAATTATAAATCCAATAGCCA
>JAYEKP010000073.1:0-3746 GCA_034661075.1 Bacteroidota bacterium | reverse complement strand
ACAGGAAGTTTTTGGGATAAACCGATTAATTTATCAATATGAAAATCATCAATATCTAAATTAAATACTGATGTTTTATATGCCCCAAAATCTTTTAAAGCAAAATATAAATCATTTAAACAAGGAGCATAAACTACACCTGCAATTGGAATTCCGTGATAAATTAAAGCAATATTAACCGTAAATTCACCATTCCTTTTAATAAATTCTTTAGTTCCGTCCAGAGGATCAACCAACCAGTAATATTCCCATTTCGATCGTTCTTCAAAAGCAATATCTTTACCTTCTTCGCTTAGGATCGGGATATTGGTAGATTTAAGCAGATCTACAATTGTCTCATGTGCTCGTTTATCTGCAAAAGTTAATGGAGAATTGTCTGATTTAATTTTTATCCCAAAATCTTTAGAATGATAAACATTTAAAATTTCTTTTCCTGCCTTAAAAGCGGCTTTTACCGCAATGGTTATCAATTCATTAATTTTAATCATGCTATATATATTACTTTAAAAATAGATTAAATTTAAGATAAAGACGGTAACAACCATATAAATTAAAGTTAAAGGAGCACCAACTCTAAAAAAATCTTTAAACGAATATCCACCGGGCCCATAAACCATTAAATTTGTTTGATATCCATGAGGAGTAATAAAGTTGGCAGCAGCAGCAAATGATACAACCAAAACAAAAGGAATAGGGTTTAAATCCAGATTCGCCGCCATAGTAAGCGATATAGGGAAAATGATGGCTACTGCCGCTTTATTTGTTATATACGCAGCTAATATGGCAGTAATAAAATAAATACCAAATAAAAGCCCGATTCTTCCTAAAGGTAAAAATGTTGTAATTACCAAATCTGCAATTAATTCAGCGGCACCGGATTTTATCATGGCGGTTCCTAAAGCTAAAGCAAGCGCAATGATCATGGCAAGGTTATAATCTACTGCTTTATAAAGTTCTTTTGGATTAGCAATTTTCATGGCTATCACGACCATCAATAAAACCACCAATCCCATAAAAAGAGAAACGATATTGAGGGCAGCAAGTAATATGGTAAGTACCGTTCCACCCAATAAAGTCCAAACTTTATAAGCTTCAAGCTTTTGAAAATCCTTAACTTTGGAAATAAAATAAAAGTCCTGGGTATGATTTGAGCGGCTTATAAAATCGGCTCCGGTAAATAATAATAAAACATCTCCGGGTTTTATAACAATATCACCTATTTTACCTGAAATTCTTTCTCCGTTACGATGAACGGCAATTACTGCTGCGTCATATTTTGCCCGAAATCGAATTTCTTTAACGGTTTTATTAATCATTGATGAATTATGCGAAATAACAATTTCTACTACTTCTGTTTGTTTTTTCTTATAAAGCATTCCTACTGATGGCAGGCGTAATCCAATATCAGAATTGATCATTTCGACAATTGTTTCTGTATCTCCAGCAAAAATTAACAAATCATTTTGTTGTAAAATAACATTTGGTTTAACAGATGATATTTTAAATGATTTTCGAATGATCTCTACAAGAAACAAACCTTTTAAATTTCTTAATCCAGCCTCTTCAATCGTTTGTCCTATTAATTTTGAGTTTTTACGAATTTCAGCTTCGACTAAATATTCACGCGTATTGGTTGAAAAATCATCCATTAAATCTGTTTTAGTAGGTAATAATTTTTCTCCAAATAATAAGTAGAAAAAGCCCAAAAATATCATAGGAACACCAACATATGCAAATTCAAAAATATTTAATGATTTCATCCCGGGAAATATCTGTTGATCAACTACCATCCCGTTAACAATTAAATTGGTTGATGTTCCGATAAGGGTTGCACACCCTCCAAGTATGGCAGCATAAGATAATGGCATTAAAAACTTAGAAGGAGATATATTATTTCTTTTACACCAACTATTTACATAAGGCATCATTACAGCTACCAGAGGAGTGTTATTTAAAAATGCTGAAAAACCTGAAATAATTAGTGTCATTCTACTTAAAAATCCACGGTAACTCTTAGCTGATTTAAAAATTTTATCAAATAACACTTCAACAACTCCAGTTTGTCGAATAATATCTCCTAATAGAAGTAATAAAATAATTACAGCAATCTGTTCATTAGCAAATCCACTTAATATTTCGCGTGGAGTAAGAATACCAAAGAAACCCAAAGTAACTACAGCTATCACAAACGTAAAAGTAGCCCCTAACAGTTCCTGATATAAAGAAAACAGTATAAATAAAATAACAATAAAAACAACGATTAATTCGAAAGTAATCATTATATCAAGTTCGTTAAAAAATAAAAGCTTTACTAAGCAATAATATACTATCCTTAATAAAGCTAATATTAAATTGTGCTAGTCATTTATTCTTTTCCTTTTTTTCACTAGAATGCATTCACAACAAAAATAAGAATAAAGGACTACTGAACAAAGATTCGTTAAATTATTTCTATCGTTTTATAATTTTAAATGTTTCTACTGTTTTACCAGATAATTCTGATATCCTTAAAAAATATTGAGAAGAACTTAATCCGGATAAATTAATTTTATATGGCCCTTCGGAATGATACCTTTTTCCTTTTAAAATGATTTTTCCCTCCAAATCATATAATTCAATCACTACAGATTTTATTTCATCCGATTCAAATGAAATATAAATATAATCTGTTGCTGGATTAGGATAAACTTTTATCGCTACATTATTTTCCAGGAGTTTTTCGATAGAAGTAATCTCATAATATCCTTGCTGAAAACCTTGTGATAAAATTACTGTTGATGACTCTAACGTTTCAATAGCTATTTCTCCAAGAGTCCAGCTAACGATAATTTCTGAGGTTTCAGAGTATTCCCCGGCAGAAGCTATCACTTGCGAAGAAATACTTTGACTAAAAGTATATCCGCAAAGCAAACAAACGACCAAAATTAATATTGTTTTTTTCATAATGTCGTAGTTTAAATTTCTACAATTTACAAAATATAAAACTTAAATTCAATAGAAAATTACATCCCCAGTCTTTTTCCCATTTTAATATTAATCTGATGGAATAAAAATTGTGGGGAAAAGCTTCGCCAATTAAAATGATCAAATTCATTGCTAAAAGCAATATAATAATCAATATTATTATGGATAAACTCATTTTTAACATGCGGCTGAAAATTTATTCCAACAATCCACCCATCCTCAATATCATCAAACCACTCTTCATAATAAGAATCGTCTGATGCATGAAAATTTAGAATATTCTCACCAATTAGAATAAATTTATTTACCTGTTGATTTGTTAAGGGATCGATAACCTCACGTTTTAAAAACATTACATCATTATACAAGGTATCATTCCATTCACCGATAAATTCAATAATTGTAAAACCCTTATCATAATCGGTATATAAAATCTTAAGATATAAGGTTTCTGAGCCAAAATCATCCCATTGAGGATGAATCAAATAGTTATAGATCGCATGGGTAAATTCAAATTCACTATATTCTCTTCCAAAAAAAGGAGACCGCTCGTCCTCCGATGCAATATAGTACTTACGCCATGAATAAAAAGGCTCCAAAAGATGCATATTGTTTTTACGTCAATTAAATCAAAATTATTGTTAATCAATAAAAATAATCATAGCTGTCCTAAATATTTTTAAAATTAAAAAATACAAACGTAATTACAGGTATTTTGGACAGATTTTTACTATTATTAAAAACGAATCCCCCCATTTAAATAAAATCCCTTGTTTATATTT
>JAYEKP010000072.1:0-19160 GCA_034661075.1 Bacteroidota bacterium | reverse complement strand
GCACCTATGTTTAGCGCTGGTGATTATGTATGTAATTATTTTGCCGCCGGTGACTTTGCCCTGGGTATTTTTGCCGCCGGAAAATTTTCCGCGGGAATATTCTCTATTGGAATATTCTCGATAGGTATCTTTTCCATAAGTATTTTTAATATCGCAATCTACTCTGTAGGACTATTTGTAATTGCTTATAAAAAACGGTTACCTAAACTAATTAAAGAGGCCTTAGATAAAGAATCTGCCAAAGAAGAAAAACATTCCTGAAAAAATAATGCCATAAATCTAAAGAAAATCATACCATTAGAAACCATAAGCATGGGTGGGTATCATTTTCTTAACACAGAAGCAAAAACTTGCTATTCTTCATCTTCGTACTCTATATAGCTTGTTTTTGCTCTTCGTAAATTGTTGGCCACAAGCTCTCCAAATTCAAGCATCTCCAGGTCATCTGACTCGTAGTGCCAGTTAAGATTAAAGTGTCTGATTCTAGGGTTTTTATCAATTAATTTTATGAGTCGCATTAAGTTTTTAGAAGATGAGGTGTTGATATACTCAAGGACAATATCAATATCCACTCTATCGGATGACAATTGATCAGCCCAGTTAAATAAGGGTGTAAAAAACCTTTGTGGATTTTCGGGTAAAGATTTTCCTTGAATTTTTAACTGTCCCGATTTCCTGAAATCAATGAAAGGAGTAATTGCTGTACTATTAATTATTAAATCATCCATTAAACTTAAAATTCAGAAACAATAATACAATTTACTGATAATTATTGGATAAAAAAATATTTTCAATGCCAAAAAACTTATAATCTATAACCAGAAAAAAGGGGTTATTTTTTAATTTTGGCTTTTCATTAAAAAAAAAACGGATGATTATAATCATCCGTTTTTTTTTAATGTGTATAATAATTATTACATCACTCATATCTTAACGAATCGGCAGGATTTTTTAATGCTGCTTTAACCGTATGGAAAATATTTGTTAACACAGAAATAACCACTGTAGCCAGAATTGCAATTGCAAAATAGTACCAACTAAGTTCAATCCGATACACAAAATTATTTAACCATTTCGTCATATAATAAAATGCAACAGGAACAGCAATAACACTCGAAATCAGGATTAACTTGATAAAATCGATATTAATTAATCGAACAACCTGAGAAGCAGAGCTGCCTAATGCCTTCCGTATGGCAATTTCTTTAGTGCGCTGAGTAACCATAAACGCTACTAATCCATACAAACCAAGGCATGAAATTACAATACAGATGATGGCAAACATCCCAAATACTCTCATTGAATTGATTTGATGTTTATAATGATATTCAAACCTTTCATCCATAAAATGCCCGTTAAAAGGGACATTGGGAAACAATTCATTCCACTTATTCTCAAGGTAATACAATACTTGTTCTGTTTTTTGAGAATTAATTTTGATTACCATTACCCGAAACTGATTGGGATTATAAAAATAGGCTGCTGGTTCAATCGGGCTTAAAAGCGAATAATAATTATAATCTTTTACCACACCCACTACTTTTAAATTTGCTGCGGTACTATCATCTGATCTTGGATTAAACTCTTTTCCAATAGGATTACCCCAACCTAGTTCTCTAACTGCACTCTCGTTTAAAATAACAGCCTCTTCCCTATCAGTTGAAAAATCTTTACTAAAATATCGGCCTTTTACTAAAGGAATTTTCATCATCTCAAAATAATCCTCATCCACATAGCCTAATCTGGACATTAAAGGCCTTTGAGATGGATCGGCGGTATAAATCTTACTTTGGCTACCGGAAACGCCGGTATTGCCCGATGCAAAAGCGATAGAATAAATATCAGCATTTTCTTTTAACTCTTGCTTATAAATATCCATGTTTTTTAATCGCTGTTCATCATCGTTAATATGAAATGATATGGAATATACAGCATCATCATTATATCCTTTATCTTTTTTGTGGAAATAATTAACCTGGGCAATGGCAACTAACGTAGATATAATTATTACAATAGAAATTACAAATTGAGCTACAACCAAAATTTTTCGTAATCTTCCATTACCTTGATTATTTTTATTTATGGCACTCCCTTTTAAAACTTTTACCGGGTTAAAAGAGGAAAGATAAATTGCCGGATAACTACCAGATAGAAATCCAAGAACTAAGATCAAAATTAGCAGTCCTAACGTTAAGTTCCAATTAGCAAAATTCATCTCCAGGTTAAGTGATAACATCTCATTAATATATGGCAATAGCAGCTCAATAAACAAAATAGCAATAAGTGTTGAAATAACTGTAATAATAACGGATTCGCCCAAAAACTGAAAAATCAGACTACCCTTTTGTGCACCGGCTGTTTTTCTAATTCCCACTTCTTTAGCACGTTTAACAGCGCGAGCAGTTGAAAGATTGATATAGTTGATACTGGCAACCAATAAAATTAATAAAGCAATTGCTGCGAAAATATATACCTGGCTAATATCTCCCTGTTTTTCGTTAAAAACCTGAAATTTGATATGATTTGATTTTAAATGGATATCTATAATCGGTTGTACATACATTTCCAGTTTTGTATCCCAATAATCAGAAGTATATTTCTCAATAAATTCAGGAAATTTCTTCTCCAGATCTTTTGGATTTGTTCCATCGGCTAACTGAATGTAAGTATCCAGTGAGTTACTCCCCCAGCTCCGCATCCATTCAAATCTCGATTCCATAATCTCAAACGGCATAACTATTTCAAAATAGATATGCGCATTTTGAGTAATATTTTCCATTACCCCTTTTACAATAAAAGGTTCATGCGCTATTTCAAGAACTTTTCCAAGGGCTTCATCTGTTGTGTTAAAATATTTTAAAGCAATTTTCTCGGAGATAACAACAGCATTTTTTTCAGAAAGAGCATTGTCGGGATTCCCATGTAGCAAGTTAATCGATAACATATCGAATACATTTGTGTCGGCAAAGCAAGTATATTGTTCATTAAGACTTTTATTCTTATAACTCACTATCTGAGTACCTCCCCTTGTTATTCTCATCGATTGTATTACTTCGGGGAAATCAGTTACCAATGCTTCTGCTAATGGCCCATGGTTACCGCTACATGTTGACTCCCTACCCCAGGTGCTTCTTGTATTTCAACTACTCGATATTTATTCTCTGCATCATCTATGTGTTTATTATAGCTCAGTTCATTTTGTATATATAATAAAATAATGATAAAACTTGTAATACCAACAGCTAAACCAAATATATTAATAAATGAGTATGCTTTTTGACGAAAAATATTTCGAAAAGTAAGCGTGAGATAATTTTTGAGTATAATAACATGTTTTTTTAATTTATGAATATTTTACAAAAAGAATGCCAACCACATTCAAGTCACTACATCTCAATAAATTAAGTGTATTTTTACAAGATTAAAACTGCACGATTACGGACATCCCTGTTCGATTTTAGGTGGTTGTGTCACTAATAAAAATAAGCACGAATAAAAATTCGTGCTTATTAAACAGATCAAAATACCCTAAATTTTAATCCATGAAAACCATTTTCTGAGTCTGGGTTCCTTCAATAGCAACCAACTCTTTCTCCAGTTTATCCATATCGGATAAGTCACCGGTAAGTTCTAATAAAATAAGACCGCTTGTACTACAAAAATCATCTGTTGTTTCATGTAATCCCAAACGGGTTTTAATAGAACATCCATATTTTGTTAAAACACTTTGCACTTTTCCTGCCTCTTTTTGGCGGTCAGTAATTAATATGCCTAAAATTCGTGTTTCTTTGCCCATAATTTTCCTCATTTTGGGAATTCAAGTTACAAAATTTATGTATTCAAATCAAAAGAGATCTTTTAAAATTTTAAATAAAAGATTTATTAACCTCATTCCCAATAGTATAATTATTTTTTTATCTAATATTAAATAATACTATGATAAATAGAAATTAAAAATATAAATCCCGCTCGCCTTGTTTAATTTTTTCCACACGTGTTTTCAGCTCATCAACTCTTCCAAATCCATCCAGGGCATTAATTTCTTTATGAATTAATTTCCATCCTTTCTCAGCGGTTTCAGGCGTTGCATAATCAACTAAATACTCCGAAAGGGTTAAAATAGCATTGGGTGTACAATAGCGTTTAATAAAACCGGGCACGGAGAATTCCATGAAGTGCTCGCCGGTTCTTCCTAAACGGTAACAAGCTGTACAAAAGGATGGTAAATAGCCAGTATCAATTAACTCATCAATAATTTCTCCTAAAGAACGGCTATCGTTTATTGTAAACTGTTCACGATTTAGATTTTGTTCTTCGTTTACGCTATTATGATAAGAGCCTAATTCCAGTTTTGTCCCCCCATCAATTTGCGATACTCCGAATTGCATCACTTCGCGCCGTACATTAACCGATTCGCGAGCAGTTAATATCATTCCGGTATATGGGACCGCCAATCGGAGAATCGCAACTAACTTAACAAATTCTTCATCACTAACCATATATTTAGGATCAATATCAACGGCTGCAGCATCTTTTATACGAGGAAAAGAAATAGTATGGGGGCCAATATTATAACAAGCTTCAAAATGATTGGTATGACGAATTAGCCCTAAAACTTCAAAACGCCAGTCATATAATCCAAACAAAGCACCTATACCTACATCGTCAACTCCTGCCTCCTGGGCACGATCTAACGAGGTCAATCTCCAGTTATAGTCGCGTTTTTTGCCTCCCAAATGATATTGAGCATAAGCCTCAGGGTGATAGGTTTCCTGAAAAACCTGATATGTGCCAATTCCTGCTTCTTTAACCACTTTATATCCGTCAATATCCAAAGGAGCAGCATTAATGTTTACACGACGAATTTCTCCATTTCCTTTTTTTACTCCATACACTGTTTTTACAGTATGAGCAATATACTCAGGCGAATATTCAGGGTGTTCCCCATATACCAGAATTAATCGTTTTTGTCCGTTATCTTCCAGTGCTTCTACCTCTTTTACTATTTCATTATCATTGAGCGTTTTGCGTATTGCCTCTTTGTTGGATGTCCGGAAGCCACAATATTTACAATTGTTGGTACATTTATTTCCAATATACAATGGAGCAAAAAGAACAATACGGTTACCGTAAACTTTTTCTTTTAATGCTTTTGCTCCCTGTTTAATCTCTTCAATCAACTCCGGATCCTCTGCATTAATTAATACGGCTGTTTCCTCTAAATTTAAACGTTCTTTATTTAACGATTTTGCAATAACCTCACGCACTCGCTCCTTGGTAGCCTTTGTATTATTAATATAATCCCAGATTTCCTGAGGGTCAATAAAAGGCTTCATGCGTTCATCTTTAATTTTGTATTGTTCAGGATAAAATTTCATAAGCTATTATTTTATAATGATGCATAAATTAAATGTTTGGATTTATTAAATGATTAAAACAAAACTTTCATTTTTAGGTAAAAATTACGTCCGGGTTCGATAGCTATTGCTCCACGGTTGGTTGCCAGATGATTACGGTATGCCCGATCGCCAATATTTTCAATACCTCCAAAAAACTGAACTTTAGCAAACTCAAGATTAAATAAGGCAGAATGAATACGAAGGTCAAACCTGGTAAAGCCTTTGGTTTCAGTTTCCCCTTCAGCTATTTTATCCTGATCGGCAAAGCCAATTGCAATCAAATCTACTCCACCATATTTTGGAAAAGTATATTTTAATCCAATTCTCCCATTCATGGGTGGAATCAAAGGTAGGTTGGTATTATTTTTGGTATCCTCACCTCGTACATAAGCACCTGCACCATGAAGTATAAAATTGCCGTAAAAATTGTATTGAAAACTTATATCTATCCCATATAGACGCGCTTTATCCACATTGGTATTAATAAAAGCACCAATGGTATCCACTACACCCGTAGTATACGAATAGATAAACTCCCCTTCTTTTTCTACAATCATGTTAGTAAGCCAGTTAGTGAACCCATTCACTTTAAATTGGAATTTTGGTTTCCAGATTCTCCAGCCCAAATCCAGCGAGTAGCCTCTTTCAGGATTAAGGCCGGGATCGCCCAGACGGACAAAATTTCCTAAATCGATATATTTAAAACTTTCTTCGAGGGATGGAGTCCTGAATGATCTTCCTGCACTTAAGCTCAAATCCATTGCATCGGTTAGTGCATATAAAAACCCTAAATTGGCACTCCACGAAAATTTATACTCTTCATTTTTATCAAATGTTATCCGCTGGTTAGGTGGCGATTCATTGAATACATCGTTCATAATGATATAATCAACATCATACCCCTTTTCATTAGCAATACGAATTCCATCCAGCCGGCCTCCCAGTGTTACTTTTAACCTATCATCGAACAGGTGCTGTTCGTTTTGAAAAAACAAACCGGCACTACCAAAACTAGCATTAGGGATAGGCGTTTCACCACGTACAATATTATTGGTTACTAAAACATTACCAGAACCATCTAATACTTCCATCAGAATATATTTTTCCCGGTCGGTTTCGAGTTTTCTTCGCCAAATATCAATTCCTGCAATAAAATTATTTTTACTGCCAAAGCTCCAGTCGCTTTGTATCTGAAGACCATCAGTAATATGTAATCCGTAAGGGGTAAAATATTGCGGCGTTGTCCGCCGTGTACTATCCGGATTATAACTAACGGTATTAGGTTCAACCCTTACATCTCTAACAATAGATTGATGAAAATATTTAACATTTAATAACCTGAATGATTCTGAGATATCTTTAATTTCATAATTAGCTGAAATCATAGAACGTTTGGCATCGGTATATGTAGCTTTCGCTGGCCCGGGAAAAGCTGAACCTCCGGGAATTCCCACATCATCGGCATCAAAATACTGAAATTTTAATTTTAATATTTGGTTCTGATTAATCTTATAACCTGCCGATGCAGCGATATTTTTATCGTTAAACTGACTATTAGGGATTATTCCTTCCGGAGTATTCACATTATTGGCATTACGTAACGAACCGCTAAGTCGTGCATACCATTTTTCTCCTCCGGCATTTAAGGTAAGCTTGCCGGTAAATAAATCATTCACAGAATGTGTTCCCACATTAAAGGAACCTTTAAAATAAGGAGTATTATTAAAATAACCATCTTTGGTAATAACATTAACAATTCCGCCCATAGCACCGGTACCATAAAGCGAAGAGGATGCTCCTTTAATTACCTCTACCCGCTCAATATCATCCACATCAAAAAAGGACATGGCTGCGGTTAAATCGGTAGCCGTTTCGATGCGGTTTCCATCTACCAGCGTAACAATACGCTGTTCGCCAAAACCACGGATATTTATACTGGTAGACCACATCCCGTCACGACTCAGGTGGATACCAGGTTGCTCCCCAATAATATCTGAGGCAGTAAGAGATGAAGCTAGTTCAATATTTTCATTATGAACAATTTCTAAAGGTACGGGAACCTCTTTAATTTTTCTTTCCTGTTTTAAACTGGTAACGACAACCTCACCCAGTGGAATAAGCTCTTTTTCCATACTCACATTCAACTTTATATCCGAAGTAATATTGATGCTCTTTTTCTCGGTTAAATATCCCAGGTAAGAAAATGAAATTAGATACTGTCCGGGTTTCAGGTTATTGAATGAGTAATAACCCTTTAGGTTAGTGATTGAATAATGGGTTTGAGATTGTTTTTGGGAAATTAATTGAATGTTAACGCCACTCAAAGCTTCATCCGTATCTTTATCAAATACGCTACCTGACAAATTATACGTTTGTGCATTTACAACAATCGATAAGAAAATAAATGCAATAAAATTAGCTGTTTTTTTCATATTACCTGTTCTTTAAAAGTACTGACTTGACCTGGATTCCTTTTAATCGTCCAAGCTGGCCGGTTAAAGATCCAATCTCGTCGGTAGTACCTTCAAGAACAAGAGAAATAATACTTTGCCCGTTACTACGGGGCAAGCCTTGTCTGCCAATAATTATTTCGGAATGATTCGAAGCAATGGTGTTCATCTGGTGAACAGCTTCTTTGTCTTCGATTAAAATAAGTGCGGTTCCTATTCTCTTTTCCATCAGATTTCCTCCGGATTAGATTTATTCTTTAACCTTGAAACAGAGACGATTCTATTTCTCAGTTTAAAAATTATTTTACTGTTAATTTGTTAACAAAGATAAAAAAATTATTTTGAATACACAAGATGATAAAAATCAGGTTTACCTGCCGAAGGCATGGTTTCAGGTTTCAGGTCCCGAAAAACACAAATTTTTAATTTGCTTGTTTTTCGTGGATGCTCGAAATGATTAAAAATTGAAAATTTTAAACATTTCGGCATTTCAAATTTCAAGTTTCAGATTTCAGATTTACGTTTAACCTTACTCTTCTGCAGGGTTAGTTACCTGTCCTATAAACAGAATTGCATTCGTATATTTTTCGCGTATAGCAAATAAAAAAGGCCGGTTAGCAATAAATTTGGGATAGTTCGGGTCGATACTTGTATATCGTATACCTACAACTGTAACAGCTGCTGCTTCGGTACCTTTTTCATTAACTTCAATAAATGATTTATGCTTTACAAAATCAATATGCAATTGCATGGCTTCTGTAATATTTGAAAAATCGGCATTATTTGGATCAAAAGCAACAGACAAACCCATGGATTGCAGAAAATCATTCAGTTCTTTTGCATATCCAAACTTAAATTTAGGAATACTAACTTCAACATTCATCTCTTCAAAATTTTCCAACCACTCATTATAATTTTCGATATTCCATACATCCATCACATCATCAATGGTTTTATCTTCGTCAGGCAAAAATATTAACATACTAAAATTTCCTCTTCCGTATGGTAAATCAAGGATTGTAAAATCATCATGACGCATGAGTTTTGCCGTTACTTCCTGATTCATGAATGGAACATTTACTTTACTTCCATTGCTTAAATTAAAATCGTTGTTTATGGTATTCGATGCTTCAAATTTATATTTCCAGTTTCCGTTAAAATAGATAGCATTGATCAGAAACATAACCAGTGAAGGATCAATTTTATCTATAATCTGATCTATTTTACCATTGGTTTTATTTTCTACCCAACTATTAATTAGCTCAACCGTTGATTGATCAAACGCAGCTTCCCTTATTTCGGCATCATAAAATTCCTGATTTGCTTTAATAAATTCCGGTTTCACAGAAAACCCTTCGCGATGCCAGATGGAATTTGCGATACTAATGGTTACTGCCGGATCAGCTTCCAGTAATGCCTTTACTAATTCTTTCTGTGCCTGGTTAATCTCTTCGGTTGTGAGATCGCCCATAAACAATGTCTCTTCAAATGCGTTTTTTGTTTCACCTGCTGAGCCATTATAGGTCATTAATAATGCCTGTGAAATACTTAAATAAAGGAGAAATCATTACGTTTTTGTCAGATTCTTCGATAACCATTCGCTTAAATAGCTCAATCCCAAACTGGTTATCGGTTGACACTATTGTCTTGGATTCGGGTGTAAGTTCTATGATCTTCTCTTCTGTAGGAAAATTCATCCCTTCATCTTTTTGACAGGACATGGTTAAAGGTAGTAATATTAAAATGCAGATTAGTAACTTCATAACGCTCAAGTTTATATTCAAAGTGGAAGATTGCGGGCATCAAACTTATCCAATCATGATGAATTTGAAGCGAGCTACAACGATTGAATTTACTACAATCTTACCCATTTTATAGATACAGTGTTTACTTATTTGGCTTATGCAGCAACTTCAATTCCCGTCTTTTTTATTTCAATTACAAAAGGGTTCCCCGAAACAAAATCGTCATGTGAAATTGGATGTGGTTCAATTCTTGAATCAATCTCTGCTGCCAACATCATAAGTTGAACTTGAATATCAAACCGTTTTGAATCATCCAGGTTTGTAAAAATTAATGCTATGTCTATATCGCTATCCTTTGTTGATTTTCCTTTAGCATATGAACCAAATAGATATACTTTCTCAATATCAGGGAATTTTTCTTTAATCAAATCCAGATATTTTGCTATTGCTACATCAATATTTTCATCCATGTCCTTAGCTCTTTTAATTTATCAATCCACTCTTCGGTAAATTCAGTGGTACATTTTTTCTTAAAGCTCATTTTATAATCATCGTATCTGGCATTAATGTTAAATGCTGTAATAGTTACAAGTTGCTTTTTTATATCATCCGTTAAACTCATTTCTGCTTTTTCAGCAAGTCTTAAAAGGTTGTGAATAAAAGGAGGATAGTCAGATTTTACCTTGACATAATAAGCCTTTAAAAGTTTTTCAATCATCAAGTGCCCAATAAATAGGGTCCAACTAAATCTTTTTGAATCAAACATTGCAATCATAGTCTCGTAATCATCATCCGAGCCAGTAATCCAATATTCAATCAATTTATCTTTGTTAAAATCTTCATTATCCATAAACTCAAAAATACGAAAATATCCACAATTTGTATAAAAATATTGACGAAATGCTTTTTTGCCGTTGAGCACAACTTATGCATATGCTTCTTGGTAAAGATGTTTTCTAAAAACTTTTGGTTGCGTTTATAAATTTTAATAATGTAACCGAATTTCATTAGCTTTGCTATAAAATTAAACGATATGCTAAAAAAATATATATTTTACATTTTTATTTCAATTTTTCTGATTGGCTGCAATCAAACCGAGGAGCAACAAAAAATACGTATTGCAACATTAAAAGGTCCTTCGGCTATGGGTATGGTAAAGATGATTGACAGTGTAAGAAAAAACCAAAAAAGCAATATAGAAATTACAATATATAACGAGCCTATTCAGGTACGTAAATTAATGCTCGAAGAGTCCGTTGATTTAGCCATTTTACCTACCACCATGGGAGCTATTTTGTATAACAAAGGAGTAAACTATCAATTAGCAGCTATTCCGGTTTGGGGAACTTTATATTTATTCGGACAGGATACAACGATAAAAAGCTGGAGTGATTTAAAAGGAAAAAGAATTTATTTGATGGCTAAAGGAATGACACCGGATGTGCTTTTTAAACAGCTGTTAATAAAAAACGGTATAGATCCTGAAAAGGATATACAAACCGATTATTCATTCCCAACCCATATTGATCTGGCTAATGCAGTGGCATCCGGCCAGGCAAAAATGGGAGTTATCTCGGAACCATTAGTAAGCCTGGTAGAACAAAAAAATAAAAATGTAAAGCCAATATTTGATTTAAATAAGGAATGGCAAAATGTTTTTCCCGATACTCCGATTGCGCAAACAGCATTAATGGTAAACAGTAATTTTGCTAAAACCCAAAATAAGGAGATTAAAAAATTAATGCATCAATATCAACAATCGTCGGTGTGGGTAAATCAAAATCCTGAAAAAGCAGCAGAGTTAATTGTTAAATACAACATTTTACCCAACACTGATGTGGCACAATTATCCATTCCACGTTCCAATTTACATTTTGTGCATGCAAAAAATATTGAAGATGAGATTACTAATTATCTTAGAATTTTTTACAAGATGAATCCCGACATTATTGGAGGAAAAATTCCTGATAATAATTTTATTTACCCTTAAATAATCCAAATAATTTATTTAACTTTAATATTCTGTTTAACCTTTTACACCAATTAAGCGTATACCATAAAAAAGAAAATAGCAAAGATTATGAATTCATCGATAAAATATAACTGGGCTGATAAGAGTATTCTAATTGCAGATGATGAATTACACAATTATATTATCCTTGAAAAAGCACTAAAAAAAACCAATATCAAAATTTTTCATGCAGAAAACGGTGAAGAAGCTGTAAAAATCTTCCAACAAAATCCTGATATTGATATTATTTTAATGGATATCCGGATGCCCGAAATGGGTGGTTTAGAAGCCACAAAATATATACGGTCGGTAAACCGAAATATTCCTATAATTGCATTTACAGCTTATGCATTATCCGACGATGAAGCGATAGCGCTTGAATTTGGGTGTGATGATTATATCTCAAAACCTGTAAGGCCCGAATATTTACTTCAAAAAATAAATGAACATCTGACAAGATAGAAAACTATTTTATCAAAATTGCTTCTTTTCTCTAGATAAGGAATTCTTATTTTTTATTTGTATTTTTCCGTCTGGATAATATTACATCATGAAAATTAAACTAACTAAAAATAAGCTAATTACTATCCTTTCGGTAGCCCTACTTATAGGGGTATGGAAGTTGGTTTCTTTATCTTATGGGTCGGAATTAATTTTACCACCTCCGGAATCGACCTTAGTTGCTACCCTTAAGCTCTTTATTGCTGAGAATTTTATTTCTACCGTAGGACTAACCATTTTAAGAGGATTAATAGGATTTGCGATATCGTTTATTTTAGGTATTGGTTTAGGAATTTTAGCTGGTGTTAACCATTCTTTTCATGCTTTTTTAAAACCTATTTTAGTTACTTTACGCTCCACACCAGTAATATCATTTATCCTGTTAGCATTAATCTGGTTTAGGGTAGATATGGTTCCCATCTTTATTGCCTTTTTAACGATGTTCCCCTTCATTTGTACAAATGTTATTGACGGGATTAAAAATGTAGATCGAGATTTGGTAGAAATGGCCAATATATACCGCGTACCACATCATAAAATCATACAAAAAGTTTATTTACCGGCCATTGTTCCCTTTATTTTTAGTGGAGCATCAAGCGCTATGGGTTTTGGCTGGAGGGCCATCATCATTGGTGAAGTACTTAGCCAGCCCCGGTTTGGTATAGGTACTGCCATGCAAACCGCACAAACATATTTACTGGTTAAAGAAGTAATTGCATGGACGATAATTGCCATTATTATTAGTTCCTTTTTTGAAATGTTACTTAGAAGAGTGGAAAGGAAAATTGTTGTTTGGAGATAATGATGAATTTACAAATAGAAAAACTATACAAATCATTCGATGATATTATCCTTTTTAAGGATTTTGATATTGATTTCAGGGAACATACCATAAGCTGTATTTTAGGCCCTTCGGGATGTGGAAAAACTACACTTCTTAACATGATTAGCAATACCACACCACCCGATTTGGGAAACTTCATGGGTTTTAACGACAAAATTATTTCCTATATTTTTCAGGAACCCAGATTACTTCCATGGAAAACGGTACTCGAAAATATCTCTTTTGTTTTGGATGATTCGTTATCCAACAAAGAAAAACACTCCATTGCTTTAAAATATTCCCAGTTGGTTGAATTAGAAAAATTTAACAACTACTATCCATCAAAATTAAGCGGAGGAATGAAACAAAGAGTTGCCATTGCCCGTGCATTTTCCTATCCTTCGGATATCATTTTAATGGATGAACCACTTAAGGCGCTGGATTTAAGGTTAAAAATGAACCTGATAAAATCGTTTCGCCGATTATGGCAAATGGATAAACGTACTGTTATATTTGTTACTCATGATATTGACGAAGTACTATTGCTGGGAAATGATATTTATGTTTTTAGCAAAGCACCCGTGGAAATTAAAAAAAAATTTGTAATTACTGAAAAAGAGCGGTCATTACACGCTCCCTCTTTTCTTAAACTAAAAAATGAAATTTGGGATCAGATGGATTAAATTACAAAAAATCATCATATATGATAAAAAAATATATAGCATCTATAATTCTTGTTAGTAACCTTTTGTCCACCAATGCTCAAAAAACAACAAATTATGTCTCCTATGTTAATCCATTGGTAGGGACACAAAATATGGGACATACTTACCCTGGAGCTACCGTTCCCTTCGGGATGGTACAGTTAAGTCCTGAAACTGACACGGTGCCTTACGAAGTAAATGGTAAGTATAACGGGGATGTTTATGACTATTGTTCCGGCTATCAATACGACGATAAAACCATTGTTGGGTTCAGCCATACCCACTTTAGTGGCACAGGCCATTCCGACTTAGGTGATTTTTTAGTCATGCCAACAACCGGAGCGTTGCAGCTCAATCCCGGCACTGCTGAACATCCCGAAAAAGGGTATCGTTCAAGATTTTCACACAAATACGAAACCGCAGAGCCTGCTTATTATAAAGTAAAATTAGCGGATTATAATATTATGGCTGAGATGACTGCATCCAACAGGGTAGGATTTCATCAATACACATTCCCGGCAACGGAAAATGCCCACATCATTTTGGATCTTATTTCAGGGATCTATAATCACAAAAACAAAAACGTATGGACATTTATCCGTGTTGAAAATGACACGCTAGTAACAGGATACAGACAGACAACAGGATGGGCACGTACCAGAACAGTATATTTTGCCATGGCTTTTTCAAAACCTTTTTACCAATACGGACAACAGAAGCTTGACCAAAGTGCATATAATGGTTTCTGGCGCAAATTTGATGAAACCAAAAATTTTCCTGAGATGGCAGGGAAAAATATCAGACTATTTTTCGACTTTAAAACCCATGAAGATGAAAAAATAAAGATCAAGTTTGCTTTATCTCCAGTAAGCACCCACGGAGCTTTAGTAAATATGCAAACGGAAGTTCCGCACTGGAATTTTGAACAGCTAAAGTCAGAAAGCCAGCAATTGTGGAATAATGAATTAGGTAAGATATATGTAGAAACCCTGACACCAAAGGATAAAGAAACATTTTATACCGCTTTATACCATACCTTTCTAAGTCCGATAACCTATATGGATGTGGATGGCGCATACCGCGGATTAGATCAAAATGATTATTATGCAGAAAATTTTACCCACTATACCATTTTCTCCTTATGGGATACTTACAGGGCTCTTCATCCATTATTTAATTTAATTCAGCCTTCGCGAAATGCCAATATGATAAAATCGATGATGGCCCATTATGAACAAAGTGTTCATGGTATACTACCGGTATGGTCTCATTATGCAAACGAGAACTGGTGTATGATTGGTTATCACAGTGTATCTGTTATTGCAGATGCTTTGGTAAAAGGAAACCTTAAAGGGTTTAATGTTGACCATTTATTGGAAGCCTCTGTAAATTCGGCAACTTATAAACCCTATGATGGCCTCGATTATTATATGCAGCTAGGTTATGTACCGGAAGATAAAAGCTCATCTTCTGTATCAAAAACCCTTGAATATGCCTACGATGATTGGTGTATATCCCAAATAGCTGATTATACCAATAACCAGAAAATATATCGTGAATTTACAGAACGCTCGACCCATTATAAAAATGTATTTGATAAAAAAACAGGATTTATGCGTCCTAAATATGCTGACGGTACGTGGAAACAAGGATTTAACACCTTAAGCACCCATGGACAGGGTTTTATTGAAGGCAATGCATGGAACTACAGTTTATATGTGCCTCATCAACCGGAACAAATGATTCAGATGATGGGAGGCAAAAAGACTTTTGTATCGCATCTCGACTCATTATTTACCATGGAAATTGATGACGAACACTTTGCTCATACCGAAGACATTACCAGAGATGGTATCATTGGAAACTATGTACATGGGAATGAGCCGGGGCATCATATTCCCTATTTATATAACTGGACTCATCAAGCCTGGAAAACACAAGAACGTGTTCGTCATATCATGCAAACCATGTATTCCAATACTCCCGATGGTTTATGCGGGAATGATGATGCAGGCCAGATGTCAGCATGGTATATTTTTAGTGCTTTGGGATTTTATCCGGTATGTCCGGGAAGTGAACAGTATGCTACCGGAAGTCCTTTGATAAAATCTGCAATTCTTCACTTCGAATCAGGAAAAAAACTCAACATCATGGTAAAAAATCAAAAACCACAAAATGTATATGTCCAAAAAATAACATTCAACGGAAAAGAAATAAAAAATCATCAATTAATACATCGTCAATTAATCAAAGGGGGTAATTTAACTTTTTATATGTCTGATGAACCTAAAATATTGACAGGTTATGAATTTTAAGGATAATAAATGGTTACATTCTTTTTTTAATACCATAAGATAATATTTAAGCACAATGGATTAGATAATTATAATAACTCCTCGTCTAAAGTTTTCTCTTCAATATCAAGCTCTAATTTATCTTCGATATTATCGAACCGTACTTTTGCTTTTAAAATAAATACCTTTATGATTATAGGAACCGGAATGGTTGTTAAAATCGATAAAATAATAATAGCATTAAAAAATTTAGCAGGAATAATATTTAAGCTTAAACCCACAGCTGCTGCAGCAATGGTCGCAGAAAGCTGAGGTACGGTCATTAATCCGGCTAAAATTCCTTTTCTGTTTGAGAACCCGGAGAATCTCATTGCCATCCATCCCGAAAAGATTTTACTTCCCAATAATCCAACTACAGTCCAAAGAATAATATAAATATTTTCATTGGCACCAAAAAGTACTGTAACATCCGTTTTCATTCCAATGGAAAGAAACATAAACGGGACAAAAAATCCATAACCAATTCCTTCGATTTTCTTGTGAAATAGTTTATCATTATCATGAAATACCTGAAAGGAAGATAAAGCCATTCCTGCAATAAATGCACCCACAATAATACTAACACCAAAAATTTCACCTACTAAAACCACACCCAACACCGTAATAAGGAAAAAAGTAACACGAGAATCATCTCCCGGATGCATACCTCGAAAAATTGACCTTCCTATTACCGGGACAAACCAAAGTACCATAGTAATAAATATTAACACAACACCCATAAAAAGCGGATAAAAAAACACCCCTAAATGCGTAAGGTCGATATGGTCAAACAACGAAATAGTTTCAAAAATCTGAACTTGTGACTGATGCCTAACCAGCTGGACACATATGGCTAATAATATCAGACTGGCAATATCGGTAATAACCGTTGAAGCTAAAATGCCCACACCAAATCTGGTTTTTATAACCTTCAACTCTTTAATTATAGGGAAAACAATGCCTACTGAATGCGAAGCAAATAATGAGGCGTAAAATAACTGGCCTATAGTATCATCAGGCCTGAACATACGAAAAACAAAAAAACCGGTAACAGCAGGAATTAAAAAAGTTAAAGTGCTTAACCAAACCACCGCTTTTTTTTCTGAACGAATAAGTTTCAGGTTTGCTTCCATACCGGCCAACGACATTAAAAAAACCAAACCAATTAGGCCCATAACATCAATCACAACGTACAACTGTTCCGTTGGATATCCCCGGCCAAAGAGATGATTAAATTTCTCGATTAAATTAAATAAATTGGGCCCGATAAAAATTCCGATAATCAAAATCGAAATAATATTTGGTATATGAAAACGCTGGAGCCAACGAGGCACAAAAGCCATAAGGGCCATTAAAATTAAAAACAGAATTAAAAAGGTCAAGCCGGTCATACGATAATGAATGAATCTGTTTTCAATTTACAGCTAAACAGCTATATTTCCAAAAAAATTTTAGCTCTAATAGATTAACTGCTCAATAGCCGTTTTATCTTTTACCAGTTGGTTTTTAAGAGAATCAGCACCATCGAGTTGTAACTCATCTCGCATTCGTTTATGAAAAGTTATCGTTGCGGTTTTATTTCTTAGGGTATAGTTTGTAGAATAATCAAACAAATGAACCTGAACACTTGGTAGTTGATTTTCTTTAAATTTTTTAATATTTAGCATTCCCTTATAACGTCTGTTATCATTTGTATTAAATGAAATTGCATAAACACCTTCTGGGGGAACCAGCTTTACGTCCTCTTCAATAATCATTTCAAGCGTAGGAAATCCTATCTCATAACATTTGGGATGGCCATCAATTAACTTTCCGGTAATGATAAAAAAATGATCCAGGTAAGCATTTGCTCTCTGAATACGTCCTTTTTGTAATGCTTTACGAATAATCGTAGAACTTACCGTTTCATTTTCCAGATCCTGTTCAGGAATCTCTTCTACTTGAAAGTTATGTTTTTGGGTTAAATGATACAGATATGAATAATCCCCCTCCCGATTATGCCCAAAGTGATGATTAAATCCAACAATAATAATTTTTGCGCGTAATTTACCAAGTAAAATATTTTCAACAAATTCTTGCGACGTAGTTTTTGCAAATTCTTTGGTAAAGTTAATTATCACCAAATGATCGAGTCCGGTTTTTTCAAGCAAATGAATCTTTTCTTTCTGAGAATTTATCAACTGGAGTCCTTTCCCTGCAGTTTCAGGATACAAAACCCGCCGGGGGTGAGGATGAAAAGTTATTAAGACCGATTCGCCCTCTATATTTTGGGCAAGAGTATTTAACCGATTAATAATTACTTTATGCCCTATATGTACCCCGTCAAAAGTACCGGTGGTAACTACTGCATTTTTTATCTGGGCTAAAGTATCAAAACTCCTGTGTACTTTCATTTTTATTATCTAAGAAATAAAAATTTACGATTCTTTATTTCGTTGTTTAACGAAATAAGCTACCTTCTCAATAGAAGTAATCATATCATACTCTTCGAGATACACATTGGGTGATACATTTAAGGAAGTTGAGGTATAATTTAAAATCCCTTTAATTCCAGCCATTATTAATCTTTCGGTAACCTTAGCAGCTTCCTCCGGAGGAACGGTTAAAATTCCAATAGAAATATCCAGGTCCTTCACCATTTTTTCCAAATCGGCCATAGCATAACATTTTACCCCTGAAATAACCCGATTTGTTTTATCAGGATTTACATCAAAAGTAGCTGCTATTCTTAACTTAGATCTTTTCCCATTAAAATAGGCTGTGATAGCTTTTCCTAAATTCCCAATACCAATCACCGCTGCATTTAATCCCTCATCTGTATCAATAATATCTCCAATAACATCAATCAGGGCTTTAACATCATACCCTTTTTTAAGGGTAGTAGAATAGCCAATGAGCATAATATCACGGCGCACCTGTACAGCTGTAATATTGTGTAAGCTGGCCAGCTCGTGTGAGTAAATATATGTTTTCCCTTTTGCCCAACAATTAAGTAATGTTCTACGATATTCACTCAGTCTACCAATGGTTTTTTCAGGAAGTTTATTCATTTTTTATAATATTAAAGTTTTTTTTCATAGCTGTCCTAAATATTTTTAAAATTAAAAAATACAAACGTAATTACAGGTATTTTGGACAGATTTTTACTATTATTAAAAACGAATCCCCCCATTTAAATAAAATCCCTTGTTTAT
>JAYEKP010000071.1:0-3870 GCA_034661075.1 Bacteroidota bacterium | reverse complement strand
ATATTGAATGGAAAAAGGAGCTAAAGACAAAATAAATAAGGTGGTTTTAATTGGACCGGAATCGACCGGGAAGACTGAATTGGCGAGATATTTGGCTAACTATTTTAATTCATTATGGATTCCTGAGTATGCTCGTGATTATATTGCAAATTTAAATCGTCCCTATACTTTTCAAGATGTGGAGCATATTGCGCAAAAACAAATCGAACGGGAAAAGAAGTATCTTAAAAAAGCAAATCAATGGTTATTTTACGATACTTATTTAATTATTACAAAAGTTTGGTTTAGGGTGGTTTATCAAAAAGTACCCCATTGGTTTGAAAAAAAAATAGAAGAAAGTTCTATTGATTTATTTTTGCTATGTAATACAGATATCCCATGGATACCAGATCCTGTAAGAGAAAATGGCGGAAAAATGAGAAATAAATTATTTGATATTTACAAGAATGAATTAGATGAATATCATTTTCCATATAAAATAATTGCAGGAAAAAGTGAGCAACGGTTGCAGAATGCTGTAACTGCAGTTGAAGATTTTTTTCAAACAGCTAAATAAAATATCCATTCGTGAAAGAAGAAGAAAAATTTAAAATGTTTGCTAAAACCTTCCAAGGCCTGGAAGATGTTTTAAAAAAAGAGTTAATACAACTGGGAGCTTCTACTATTAGTATTGGCAACAGGGGAGTTGAATTTTACGGAGATAAAGCCTTAATGTATAAAGCCAATTTTCATTTGCGAACAGCGCTTAAAATATTAAAGCCTATCGCAGAATTTAAAGCTCAACATGAGATTGAATTATATGATGCTGTACAAACAATTCCCTGGGATACCATATTTGATGTACATCAAACATTTGCTATTGATAGTGTTGTTTATTCACAACATTTTTCACACTCAAAATATGTCGCCTTAAAAGTAAAAGATGCTATTGTAGATCAATTTAGAGAAAAATATAAGAAAAGACCTTATGTAGAAACTGAAAATCCTGATGTACAAATAAATATCCATATTTCTGATAATATATGTACATTATCTCTGGATAGTTCTGGCGAATCATTACATAAAAGAGGATACAGAATAAAAGCTACTAAAGCACCTTTGAATGAAGTGTTGGCTGCTGGAATGATTTTGTTATCAGGTTGGGATTTTAAAAGTAATTTTATCGATCCTATGTGTGGTTCAGGAACCTTGCTTATTGAAGCAGCAATGATTGCTTATGGCATCCCTCCCGGTATTTACCGACAAAAATTTGGTTTTGAATCATGGAAAGATTTTGATCGTGAATTATTTGAAAAAATTTATGAAGAAGAATCAGAAACCAAAACATTTAAATCTAAAATTATAGGTTCTGATATTTCCGAAATAGCTATTCGTATTGCCAGAGAAAATATTTCTAATGCAGCATTAAAACGTAAAATAGATTTAAATATAACACCTATCGAAAATTATACCCCACCAGAAAATGAGAAAGGTACTATTATAACAAATCCGCCCTATGGTGAAAGATTAAAGAAAACAAACATTCATAATTTTTATAGCACTTTGGGCGATCTGTTTAAAGATAAATATCAAGGATATACTATTTGGTTACTGAGCAGTAATCTTAATGCCATTAAAAACATTGGCCTAAAACCTTCGAAAAAATTAACCTTATATAATGGGCCTTTAGAGTGTAAATTTTTAGAATATGATATATATCAGGGAAGTAAAAAACAAAAATTTAAAAACATTGGCTAAAAACCTTTCGTATTAAAAAAACGATCATTCATCCAGTTTTTGGTGTCGATTAAAAAAGATAATTTTGAAAGCTCAGAGAACTTGTTTAATTTTAATATCCGTAAATTTTCTGTAATACAATAAAATCTATTGATGATTGATAATTAGTATCCAAATTAAATCGTGAACCAATCTTTAATAATATTTGTTTTACGGATAAAAATGTTTTAATTTTATACAACTTGTTAAAGAAATAAAGAGAAAGCCTATATGAGCTTTGATATCGACGAGCAATTTTCTAAAATGAATGATGGTGAAGTGCTTCTGGCATATAAAGGAAGTATTACTGCACAATTAATTACGAATGTACTTGGAGTAGTTGAAACAAAACTTGATCATGTTATTGATAAGTCAATTACTAAAAAGAAAATATATAATGTTTTAGTGGAAAGTTTGCAAAATCTTTATCATCATGTTGATGATTTACCTAGTGAGTTTAATAGCGGTCTGGATATACATTTTGGTATATTTGTCGTTTCAAAAATTGATGATCAATACCAGATTCGAACAGGGAATTTCATAAAATCTGAAAAAATTAAAAGCTTACAAGAAAGATTGGATAAAATAAAATCTTTATTAAGAGATGAATTAAAAGAATTGTATAAGTTTGTATTAAATAATCAAAAATTTTCTGATAAAGGTGGAGGAGGCCTGGGATTAATTGATATTGCACGTAGAACAGAAGGAAACATTGATTATGAATTTATTGATTACAATACCAATTATTCTTTTTTTACTTTAAATATTAAAATATAGTAAACAAAATATAAAACTTAAATAAATAGCATCCTATGGAATCAATTTCAATTGAAGGAACCCCTAAAACCCCGGCAGTTAGTTTTAACGCTGAAACAGGTGTAATTGAAATAAAAGGGAGATCAATTCCGGAAAATTCAATCGAATTTTATCGTCCATTAGTTGAATGGCTGGAAGAATATTCGAAAGATCCTCAAAAGCTTACAACGGTTAATATTCAGTTAGAATATTTTAATACCAGTTCATCTAAATGTATTTTAGATGTTTTTAAAAAGTTAGAGTCGATTAAAAAAGCTCGTAATGATGTGATTATTAACTGGTATTATGAAGAAGATGATGAAGATATGCTTGAGGCAGGAGAAGATTATGAATCGATTATTCGAATTCCTTTTAAAATGATTGAGGTTGTTGATTAGAACAAACTAATTACGTAATTTACTTTACTATACGATTTGAATAGTTTTTTTAATCATCTACATTCAAGTTTCTTGATTGTGGGTGATTTTTTTATGGTTTAACTTTCAATTTTTTTCGTTTTAAATTTTTGTTCCTCAAAAAAGTCAAGAGCTTTTCTTAATAGTCTGAAATAAAGCACTATAAACAATAAAATAGTCATTGCCCAAATAACGGCTATATTCACCTTAAACGTATCGTAATATTTTCCTAAAAATTGCTTTCTTGGAGCATAAAAATGAGCCTTGATAAATTTGTTAGGTGAATCTAAAAATACAGGATCAATTTTTTGAAACAATTCTCCATTATATTCAATAATTCTGTTAATTTCATTGGAATTTTTCACTAATTCGGCAAGATTATCATTGTAGTTTTCTCGCTTTAACTTCATGAATTTTGCTTTCTCTTTCGGATTTTCCTGGTGTTCAGAGATAATCTCATCTTTTAAACGATTGGCTTTATTGTATAGTTGAATATAATATTTATTTAAAATATTGAGATAATGTTTCAGGTCACTAATCGTTTCTTTATTTATTTTTGGAGGGGTTAATTGATCTACTTTTTCGAATTTTATAATTTTTGCCGATTCCGTTTTAAGTTCTTTTTCTATTTCGTTTTTTAATAATTCCAGGTTTTGCTTAACCTCATCTGATTTTTCATTGTTGTCAATATGCCGTTCAATAAAAGTAACTTTGTTATTTAAGGTCCTTATCCAGTAATTTTTCTTAAAATCAGCAATACTCATTGCTTTGTCATAGGGATAAAATTGTTTTTCGTAATCATTTTCTTTAAACTGATATACAGCTAAAGCTTCGTATGCCCATCGTGAAGTAATAATTTCTCCGTACAATGGGATATTCTTTGGCGATGAAATATCTGGGTTTA
>JAYEKP010000070.1:0-3880 GCA_034661075.1 Bacteroidota bacterium | reverse complement strand
CAGGTTGTCCTTCTTTCATCAGATAGAACACTACCTGAATCTCATTTTGCGATTCAACACCATCGGCATTAACTACTGCACCATCCATTAACCTTAAGGTAATGGTATCTTCATAAGTAGTAAAATCGTCATGGGTAATCACCACAGTCTTGCCGTCGGGATTAATCGAAGCATTAACACCTGTAACGGAACCTTGGATATTTCCATCCAGAAAAACGGACGATGCCAGGTTATTATCAAATATCTCCTGATCAAATACTATCGATAGATCAGCATCTAATGCAACCCCTAGAGCACCATGCGCCGGTGTAGTAAGTTCTAACTGGGGAGGAGCCATAATGGTTCCGAAGCTCCAGGTAATTTCCTCATTGGGTTCTTCGGCAGTAACAGCTCCCGCAGGTATCATAACCGTAAACTGATCGTCGTTCTCCAACGCATCATGAGTAATGGTAATAATACTATCGGTAAGCGTTGCCATCACATTCGTTACTTCACCGGTATTTGCTCCTGTAACGGTAATTCCACTAAAGTCAACAGAATCTACGGCCTGATCAAATACCACATAGAGGTCTTCATCAATGGCATTATCTTCTGAATTATTTAATGGATATACTTCCGCTACCTGAGGTTCTGGAGTAAAATAAGGAATAGCAAAGCCACCTAACTCGTTGCCTGCTGTAAAATTACCTAATAAAGAAGCTTCTCCGGTTTGTGGGTCAATAACATATAAACCTCCATCACTGGCAGCATAAGCTGTTGCATAGAGTATATCTCCATTGGCATGGTCAAATTCCATATCCTGGGCATAACTAATATCAATACCCAAATCACCAACAGGAGTACCTGCTCCGGCTGTTTTACTAATGGCATACAATTTATCATCAGATATATTCATTGAATATAAATTACCCTCCAAATCACAAGCCAGGTTGATATTAATACCCGGGGTACTACCTAAACCTACCCTGGTAACTTCTGCCGTTTGGATATCAACGGTATATAATTCAGAATTTTCACCATTGTAATCCATCGCATACATGGTATTGCTATTCCAGTCGTACGCAATTCCGGTTACCGAATTCAGATCTAAAGTACCAATGGTTGTTATAATTCCGGTTTCGGTATTTACCGTTACTAAAGCATTATTTTCTGATACTGCATACCATTTACCCAATGCCCAGGTACCAGCATAATTATTGACAGATGTAGCACTAATTACTTCTGTTTCCTGAGGATAAGGCAGCGTAATACTTTGGAACTGTCCTGCCATATAATCATTCACATAAGCTATTTGTTCGGCAAGCGCCCATACTTCATTGGTAGCCGTGTTGTTCTCGTTATTGTCATCATCAGCCACAAATGCTTCCACAATATATTTTCCGGGTTCGCCGGGAGTTGTCCAGTTCAAGGATGCGGTAGCAGTCTCCTGATAGGTTAACGACGCAATGGTTGTGGAACCAACTTCCGTACCATTTACTTTAAAGGTAACTTCAATGGAAGTTTGATCGTTTAACCCAACATTCTGCACCACCGCTTCGAGCATATTTTCTTCGCCGGGTTGTAACATGGACGTGGTAATTTCATTCACCGCCACATCATTATTCTCCAGATCCGCAAGCATCGGGCCGGTAAACATATCCACGGCAAGCCGCAACTGATCTAAGGAAAAATACTGGATCGCTACATATATTTCATCCCCTGCAGCAATATTCGCGTTCTCTGTCAGGTTATAGGTAAACTGAGTCCAGTCATAGGGTGCATTCATTACCTCATCTAACATAATGGTAAAGTCATCGAGTTCGTTTCCTGTTTTGGATACGTACACTCTAAAATCATCTTCAAAATATGAACTGGTACTTCTAGCCCAGAAACTTAATTCATCACCTTCCTCCACCAGTAGTTTGGGTGTAATTAACCAGTCATCGTTGGTGATGGTAGAATTTTCCCAACGAACAGAGGCAGAATAGTCTCCATTAAATGAATAGGAATTATCATGCATCCAGGTCTGAACACCCTCGTCATTATTTACAACCACCCAGTTTTTGGGAGGAAATGCTGATCCTTCGAACGACTCTATCAGGGCTCCTTTCTTATAAACATCAATTTCTATGCCTGTAGTATCATTCGCTGTAAATTCATCAGTAACTCCATTGGGAAGCTCTGTCCAGGCTCCAATCAGGTAGGTGTTACCCCCTTCTAATGAGATCGACCCTAAATTAACCTCTTCGGTTCCAGCTGAAGCCAGGGTTCCTGTCCAATCAACCGGCGTTCCCCAAACGGAATCTTCACCTAAAACATATCCCCATCCTATGGTTACAGAAGTTAGATCCTCAATACCATAATTTGTCAATTGCACTACCAGGTCCTTTTCTCCTTCATAGGTAATCTCATCTTCATTTAGGGAAACAATTTCGGAAATACCAGCATCATTATTCTTATCCTGAATAGTAAAAGATACCGTAATTTCTGTAGCCTGGTGGCCACCATCCCCGTAACTGTCTTCAATCCAGATATCCCAGTCACCATTCATGGGTTCTCCATTAAATGCCGTAAGTGTAACCGAATAGGTTCCATCTTCATCACCCGAAGCGATAACTGCTGAAGTTCCTAAGGGCGACTTAATATGAAAAGAACCTTCTGAAGTATAGGTATCCGTATTCCAGGTATAATTAATTTGCATCTCCAGAATTTCATCTGTTGCTGAAACGCTAAATGTTTCCCAGCCTAATTCAGTAAGGGTATTACTATCATAAGCGAACTGTCCGGGACTGTCGCTAATGCTATAATCATAACTTGGTTTATTTTCAGAAGCTTTATGATGGACTTTAATCCCATCCACCGCATTGCGATAAGGGTTAATACCCCGCTCCACTTTTGTTTTTTCTTCTTTCTCCTTTTTTACCTTTTCAACAGCATGCCACTCCTGGCCAAACGTGAAAAAAGCAACAAGAAGAAAACTCATTAATAAAGTAAATTTTTTTCTCATAGTTTAATAAATTTAAGTGTTAGTAATTTGCATCGATTTTAAATAAAACATTAATTATCAATTAAAAATACAAAAATAACTGGTCATAAAAAACGGTTTGTTTATATTTTTGGATTGATTTTAAAACTTTCTTATATTTTTTAATAAGAATAAGGGTTTTGCTCTTATATGATTTCTTAAAAAATACTTTTTCTTTTGCATCATAATAATTTTTATTTCTTCATTTTTTATTCAATCATTAATTTAAAATGGACATATCGGTCATTTGTTATTAACCGGATAAAATAGATTCCGGGGGTTTGAGTCGAGATGTCTATCGTATTTTTCGCTGATTCTAACCTGCCATTAAGGACTACCTTACCCGACATGTCAATCAATTCATACGACATAGCCTCTTTGCTCTCTTTTTCTATAATCAAATTCTCACGGGCTGGATTCGGATAGATGCTTAATCCTTCTTCTAACATATCTGAGATACCTGTCGATGAGGTAGTTAATATTACACTTACTTTGGTGTTTCCTGCTGTTAAATCAACGATACCTTCATAATCATTATAATTGGTGGCTGTTACCGTATAATCATACTCACCGGCACCCAAATAAACATCACATAGTCCCATAGCATCGGTTACATTGCTTGCCGTATCGGCTGTTACTTCTGCTCCGGCAATCGGTGATTCGTTTTTATCAAGAATCTCAAAACTTAATTTATAAATTCTATTTAAGACTACATTATAAGTAGAGTCCTTCAGTAACTCAATCTCCTGATCATAAGTAGTGTATCCGTCTTTGGTGGCTATACATCCATATTCTCCTTTGTACAAACCACTAAAGTCTACCTCGCCTGAAGCATCCGTAGTACCACTCTGATTGCCTACTTCTACACTTACGCCG
>JAYEKP010000069.1:0-19562 GCA_034661075.1 Bacteroidota bacterium | reverse complement strand
ACTTTTATTTGCGAAAAAGCAAAAGTAGAGCTAATTGCAAAAATTGCTAATAGTAAAATTTTTTTCATAAAAACATTAAGTTTAGGTTAAAAAATAGTTAAATTTTAGTAATTTCGGATTGAAATATATAATATTAATAAGGAGTAAAAAAAAGAAATCGACAGACAACAATTTGCTACCTATATAAAATAAGTTTTAACAGAATTTATTAAGTTATTAACAATAATTATGAATCTTATATAAATTTTTTATTTTTATAACTATTTGAAATATAGGTTTTTAATTTTGAGAAACGTATTTTATTATTTGAATTGTTTTTACCAATATTAAACGATGTATTTGAAAGATCATCTAAATTTAAAATCAAACTAAAAATTAAACTTTAAGCTTTATGATTAAAAAAGGAATACAATTAACTACGGTATTATTATTTGTTGCTGTTTTTTTAGTATCCGCACAGGAGGATAAAGAAAAAGCTAATGGATATGAATTTGAAATTATTAAAGAATTAGAAAATACTCCGGTCAAAAATCAGTTCCGTTCCGGAACCTGCTGGAGTTTTTCTGCTGTATCGTTTCTTGAATCGGAAATGTTAAACATGGGTAAACCTGAAGTTGACTTATCCGAAGCATGGATTATCAGACATTCATATTCGGATAAAGCAAAACGCTATGTAAGATGGCACGGGCATCTGAATTTTGCCGGTGGAGGGGCCTTTCATGATGTAACCAATACGATAAAAAAGTATGGTATTGTGCCCGAAGAAATTTACGATGGATTGAATTATGGAACAGAGAAATATGTTCATGGTGAGTTTGATGCCGTATTAAAAGGGTATATGGATCAGGTAATTAAGAATAAAAATAGAGAGCTTACCACCGCCTGGCATAACGGTTTAGAGGGTATTTTGGATGCTTATTTGGGCGAAAAGCCGGAAAAATTTACGTATAAAGGGAAAGAATATACTCCGGAATCTTTTGCTGCCGAGTTTACCGGTATAAATCCTGAGGATTATATTGAAGTAACTTCCTTTACCCATCATCCCTATTATTCAAAGTTTATTCTTGAAGTACCGGATAACTGGTCTTACGACGAGGTATATAATGTAACGATGGATGATTTTATTGAGATTATTGATAACTCGCTGGAGATGGGACATACTGTTGCATGGGCTGGTGATGTGAGTGAAAAAGGTTTTTCGTGGAAACACGGAATAGCCATTGTTCCGGATATTGAATATGAAGAAACCAGCGGAACAGATAAGGAACGTTTAACAGGCCTGTCTACCGAAGAAAGGGTTTATTCTTTCCAACAACCGGTAAAAGAGATGGAAATAACTCCTGAAATGCGTCAAAAGGAGTTTGATAACTACAAAACAACCGATGATCACGGGATGCATATTGTTGGGTTAGCCAAAGATCAAACCGGCAACAAATTTTATATCGTAAAAAATAGCTGGGATGTTGATAATCCTTATGATGGGTATATTTATATGTCTGAAGCATTTATTAAATATAAAGCTACGGATATTATGATACATAAAGAGGTGGTACCCAAAAAAATAGCTAAAAAATTAGATTTATAATAAATATTCAGCATATATAAGTATAAATCCGCAATTGAAAATTTTCTTTGGCGGATTTTTTTTTCAAACAAACAGGTTCTTTCAAATGTTGTATTCCAAAACATTTGATTATGGATTTACATATTAACCAACAGACATTTATTGTAACAGGGGTAACGAGCGGATTCGGCCGATCTGTTGCCCTGCGACTTTTAGAAGAAGGTGCGAATGTAATCGGTGTGGCCCGCCGAAAAGAATTACTCAGCGAATTAAAACACACCTTTGATTCCCGTTTTGAATACCTGGCAGCAGATATTACTGAAGAAGGTGCTGTGGCCAATTGATAGAACTTACAGGAGTTACTAAAATAGCAGGAATTTTTGTGAATGCCGGAGGCCCGCCGGCGAAATCGTTTATGGAA
Organism: Bacteroidota bacterium; assembly: GCA_034661075.1. Lineage (GTDB taxonomy): Bacteria > Bacteroidota > Bacteroidia > Bacteroidales > UBA12077 > UBA12077. The sequence continues at coordinate 17,577 of JAYEKP010000069.1, read as the reverse complement.
ACGGAAATCACCGACTGGGACGAGGCCTATCAAAAGCTTTTGCGTTGAAAGGTTGATTTGGTGCAAAAAATGGTTCCACGGCTGATTGATCAGCACTATGGACGAATCGTATTTTTAGAAAGTGGATCCGTGAAACAGCCTATCGAAAACCTGGTACTAAGCACTTCATTGCGTATGTCGGTGGTTGGAATGGCCAAAACCCTGTCGCAGGAAATTGCCGATAAAGGAGTAACCGTGAATGTGCTGGCTCCGGGATCGCATCATACGAATGCCATTGAACGGTTAATCCATAAAAAGACAGAAACGGAAGGTATAGCTTATGAAGAGGCCCGGGCGATGTTTGAAAAAAATACCAGGGTAGGATTTATGGGCGATCCTGATGATCTGGCTTCGATAGCCGTATGGTTACTTTCTCCCTTATCTAAATTTGTTACCGGACAAACGATTTCCGTGGCCGGAGGGTCAATTACAGGGGTTTTTGGATAACGATTGCTCGATAAGTGGTTAAACTTTTTGTTCTCAACACTTAATTCATTTATTTTTGTAGATGAAATAAATGTTTTGAGCTATGGAATGTAATAAAGATCAGAATAAAGAAAATTGTAATTGTTCATACCCTTGCAGCAGAAAAGGAGTTTGTTGTGAGTGTATTGCTTATCACCGGGAGATGGGGCAGCTGCCGGCTTGTTACTTCCCTGATGATGTGGAAAGAACATACGACCGTTCGATTCCCAAATTTTTAGAAACGGTTCAGGAACGGGGTCATCACTGGAATTAATGTATGGATAAAATTAGATGTGACTGGGCCAAAAAGCCCCTGGAAATTGAATACCACGATAGTGAGTGGGGTGTGCCGGTGCATGATGACCGGAAACTTTTTGAATTTTTGGTTTTGGATGGTTTTCAGGCCGGATTAAGCTGGTCGACCATTTTAGCAAAACGCAATAATTTTAGCAAGGCATTTGATGATTTTGATTACGTTAAAATAGCCAAGTACGATGAGAAAAAAATCGAAGCGTTGTTGCAGGATGCCGGAATTATTCGTAACAAATTGAAAATCAGGGCAGCCATAAGCAATGCACGTGCATTTTTAGAGGTGCAGGAAGAATTCGGCTCTTTTGACCGCTTTATTTGGTCGTTTACTGACGGGAAAACAATGGTTAACCACTGGAGAACAATGGATGAAGTTCCTGCCACATCCCGGGAATCGGATGCCATGAGTAAATATCTTAAAAAAAGAGGATTTAAATTTGTGGGCTCAACCATCTGTTATGCCTTTATGCAGGCCGCAGGGATGGTAAACGATCATCTGGTAACCTGTTTTCGACATAAGGAAGTTTTATAATAAAAAAATCAGCGCAAATCCGCGTTCTACAGTTGTAGATCAGTGTCATCTGCGTTCTATTTAATGAATTATGATGAATAATGATATTATATGTGCCATATCCACACCGCAGGGAAACGGAGCCATTGCGGTTATTCGTTTAAGTGGCGATGAATCGATAGCCCTTACTGATAAGGTGTTCCTATCAGCAGGCGGCAAAAAGCTGATTGACCAGCAGCCGAATACCCTCCATTTTGGGGTGTTAAAAGAGGGTGATAAAATTATTGACGAGGTGGTGGTATCTCTTTTTAAAGCACCCCGATCATACACCGGCGAAGATGTAGTAGAAATTTCGTGCCACGGCTCTGTATATATTCAACAACAAATTCTACAGTTGTTGACCCGAAAAGGAGCAAGGCTGGCACAACCCGGCGAATTTACCCTGCGTGCTTTTGTTCATGGAAAGATGGATCTGTCACAGGCCGAAGGGGTTGCTGATCTTATTGCTTCATCCTCGGCTACATCACACAAAGTAGCTATTCAGCAGATGCGTGGCGGTTTTTCGAGCGAAATTGCCAGCTTGCGTGACAGGCTGCTTCATTTTATTTCATTACTTGAGCTGGAACTTGACTTTAGTGAAGAAGATGTGGAGTTTGCCGACCGTGGTCAGCTAAACGAGCTATTGAATAACATCCAGCAATTAATTCAAAAACTGCTGAGATCGTTCGATTTAGGAAATGTAATCAAAAACGGTGTTCCTGTTGCCATTGTAGGGCATACCAATGTGGGAAAATCAACCCTGTTGAATAAAATACTAAACGAAGAAAAAGCTATTGTTTCCGAAATTGCCGGTACTACCCGCGATGTAATCGAAGATGTGATCAATATCGAGGGAGTTACCTTTCGTTTTATCGATACAGCCGGTATCCGTGAAACAATCGACACCATTGAAACCATTGGCATTGAACGTACCTACGAGCGGATAACTAAATCATCGATCGTGCTATTACTGGTGGATGCTACCGAAAAAGTTGCGGACATTGCACAGGCGGTAAAGAAAGTAAAAGAAAAAATCGGCGCGACCGATAAAAAGCTGATTGTAATTGTAAATAAAATAGACCGTTTAAACGATTCATCGATAGAGCAAGAGATTAATCAGTCACTCCAAAATCTACTTGATAAACAGGATGTACGCATAAAAATATCGGCCAAAACCGGAGAAAATGTGGAGAAGCTGATTGATGAACTGTTGTCGGTGGTTAACCTGGCCGCCCTGAACCAGAACGAAGTGATTGTTACCAATGCCCGCCATTACGAAGCACTGGAGAAAGCATCGGTTGCACTGCAACGCGCCATTGATGGTTTAAACGCAGGGATTACCGGCGATTTTTTAGCCATGGACATCCGCGAAGTTCTTCATTATTTAGGTGAGATAACCGGCGAAATTACTACCGATGAGGTATTGGGGAATATCTTTAAGAATTTTTGTATTGGAAAATAGATATAATAGTAGCTGTATGTTTGATAATAATGATGAATTAGAAGAAAAGACTCCGGAAAATCTACCTATCTACAAAAAGGGTCAGGAAATTTATAAAGTTGTAAAGGAGATTACAGATTTAATACCTGAGGAAAATGAAATTTTGCAGGATATTAAAATGCAAATGTTATCCGATGCGGCTAGGCTAACGGTTAAGGTGGCAGGTGCAGAAGGAGGTGATTTGTATGATATCCGAATGCAAAATGCGGCTATAATACGTAAAGCAGCAAACGATTTAATGGTGCAAAATCATTCGCTGGAAGCTTTTGGATTTGAATATGTTGAGTACTTTAATATTGTTCGTGATTTATTGGAGGAATTCCGGTTATTATTTATCGATTGGGTTGCCGGTTTTGATCCATGGAACTATATTATTGACCGCTGGGGCTTATTTAATCCACCAGGTGTTGGGCCGCACGATAAGGATCCAGATGATGATATCCCATTTAATCCGGATGAATTTTTTGAATAATTTATACCCGATCTGATATAATTTTCAATAAATATTTGTTTTTATACCCGAAAAGGTATAATATTGTATTTGAATGTGTTTTTTATACCCGAAAAGGTATAGTTATGCAAAAAGAATTAGTAAAATTTGTAAAGGATCGTAGAAAGTTGCTTGGTTTAACTCAGGAAGAGTTAGCGGAGAAAGCAGGAGTAGGGTTGCGTTTTATTCGTGATCTAGAACAGGGAAAGGAAACCTTGCGCATGGATAAAGTAAACCAGGTACTGGCTTTATTTGGCCATAAATTATTTCCGGTAGAATCCCGCCTGTCGACGTACAGGCCAAAAAAACTAAGTAATGAGTAGAAAAGGTAAAGTATATTACGAAGATCAGTTTTGTGGTATCATTGAAGAAACTGAAACAGGTTATCGTTTTACTTATGATTCAGAGTATGTAGATTATAATGAATCAAAAGCTATAAGTAAGACATTGCCATTGGCAAAAGGAGCTTATACTTCAAAAACAATGCTTCCTTTTTTCGATGGATTAATACCTGAAGGTTGGCTACTGGATATTGCTCAAAAACATTGGAAAATAGATAAACGTGATCGTATGGGGTTGTTACTTACTTGCTGTAATGACTGTATTGGTGCGGTTAGTGTTAAAGCTTTAAATGAAGAAGAATAATGAAACAATCATGATTAAAATAATTATTAAACACTCACGATAATGATTATTTTAATTATGCGGTTCCATATGACCTTAAAAAAACAAAAATAAACATATGAATAAATGTCTGTATTGCTATCAACAAAATGATTCAGGAGTAAAAGACTTTCATCCCGGGTGTAGTAAAAAAATGTTTGGTACTGAAGAACCGCCAGTATTGGACTATTCTTTCTCTGAAATGGCAAAACTAGCAGAAAAAGTTATAAGCACAAGTGTTACAGTTCCAGGGGTTCAGGCAAAATTGTCTTTGCATTTAGATAAAAAAGGTGGTAGACCTTCAAAATTAACACTGGTAGGTTTGTGGGGAGATTATATATTAAAACCACCAACAGCAAATTATCCGCAATTACCGGAAAATGAAGATTTAAGCATGCATTTAGCTGAGTTATTCAAAATAAAAGTTGTCCCGCATTCTTTGATAAAATTGAAGTCAGGAGAATTGGCATATCTTACTAAACGTGTTGATCGTGATCAAAAAGGGAAATTGCACATGGAAGACTTTTGTCAGTTATCTGAAAGGCTAACAGAAGATAAATATAAAGCATCCATGGAACAAGTTGGAAAGCTAATATTACAATATTCATCTAATCCACTACTTGATGCTTTAACTTTATTTGAAGTTACTGTATTTTCCTTTTTAACGGGTAATGCAGATATGCATTTAAAGAATTTTTCTTTACTAGATTATAGAAACGAAATGACCGGCTTGTCACCGGTCTATGATATGTTATCAACAAGACTGGTAATACCTGAGAAGGAAGATAACGAAGAAATGGCTTTAACATTAAATGGAAGGAAAAGAAATTTTAAATTGAACGATTTTTATGTATTTGGAGAAAGATTAAAGTTAACAGAGAAGCAAGTACAAAATTCTTTGAATAAATTTTCAAAACAAATGGACAAAGTGTTAAATTTCGTTGATTTCTCTTTCCTGTCAGCTGATTTTAAAGAATCTTATAAAGAACTGATTCAAAAACGTGCCGAAAGGTTAAAACTCTAGTTTGTTTACACCTTTGTTACAACTTTCGATATTTATAAAATTCATAAAGTATTTAATGTAAATATATTATATTAAAATTGTTACTTTCTGTATCCGAAAGTAGTTGATAAAAAAGATCTATTCGACCCAAAAAATGATTAATTTGTCAATTTCTGAAAGTCTGAATTAAAACCTGCTAATTTTTTGGTATATTTATTGCTGAAATAAAAGTATAATTTTTATTCATTATCTAATGAAATCGTTGAATAGAACTGCAAAACCTTTGTTATTGATTATTTTTTTCTGGTCAATAATTTATACGGTTCAAGCACAAAAAGATCCTGCCTGGTTGGCAGATTCCTGGAGAACAGCCCAATATCCCTCCAATATTTATCTTACCGGTTATGCTCAGGATGAAAAAGATCATAACGAATCAACAGCAGAAGCTATTGGAAGGATAACCGCAATGGCACGTGGATATTTATCCGAAAGAATTATTTCTTCCATAAAAAGTGTAAACGATAGTTATAGCCAGAGTATTTCCGATGGGAAATCAGAAACCATCAAAGAAACTTTTCAGTCTGAAATACAGGTTTCTACCGATTTAGAAATTAATGGTGTAAATGTTGAATGTTATGTTAAGGACAATACCGTTTATGGTTTTGCCTATGCAAATAAATACGAAATTATTGGCTATTACAAGTCGACACTGAATATGAAAGTTCAGCAAATTGAAGGTTATATACATACGGCCAATGAACTTGAAGAAAAAAGAGAAAAAATTAAAGCCAAAGAAGAGTTTCATAAAACCCTTCCTGTTTTCGAAGAAATTAAAGAAGCCCAGGGGATATTGAGTGCATTAGATAAAAATATCTCACAAGATGACTTGAAGATGCAAAAAACAATGCAGTTGTATAATGAAGTTGTTCAGGCTAACACAAGATTAGAACAAGCTGTTTTAGTATATATTTCTACGCACGAAGATTTATTTGGAGAGAGTATTTCTGCTATAGAAAGCGGGCTAAAAGCTATACTTTCTAAAAATGAATGTAGTTTTACAACTGATGAGGATAATGCGGATTGGAAATTGTATGTTAATGCATCATCCAGAGAATTTAATTATTCAAATAAAGTGTATTTTAGCTATGTGGATGCAGAGGTACAGCTTTTTAAAGCACCCTCGGATAAACATGTTTATCAGGATGCCTTTGAACAAAAGGGAGCCCATAGTAAATCGTACCAGGCTGCAGCAAGAAATGCGTATAAGGAAATAAGTAATTTAATATCGGATAAAATTTTGAAGTGGATAAATCAATAAAATATATCACTATGATTAAAAGAAAATTGCTATTTATATTTTTTGTTTTTGGTTCCATTTTAATGGCACAAGGACAGGAAGAACAGAAAGTTGCTGTATTTGATCCTGTAGGAGACGTATCTCAAAATTTAAAAATAGTTATTCGTGAAGAATTGAGCAATGCTGTTGTGAATACGTTGGGTTTTACGGTACTGGAACGAGAGTTGATTAATAAAGTTTTGGCAGAGAGCGAGTTTCAGATGCAGGGCCATGTGGATGACAGCCAGATTGGTGAACTGGGTAAAAAGATGGGCGCGAATTATGTATGCTATGCATCCATATCATCGGTGGGTGGAAATTATTATATTTCCTGTAAGATGGTAGATGTGAAGACGGCGAGAATTGAACGGCAGAATACGGGCATTACTGAACACGGACTGGATGATCTTTTTTCTGTAGTATCCACTGTTTCGAGAGCGATGTTGCAGCAACAAGCTACCTCCGTTAAGAGCAGCGACTCTAAGGCATCTGTTTATAAACAGGTTTACGATGTTAATGAAGCAGATGCAAATGATTTAACGGAGATCGATTTGTTAGGACTAAGTTTATTAGTGATGCCCATAGATGCTATTTCTGATAAAGTACCATGGCATGAAGCCAATGCTTTGTGTTTAGAAAGTAGTGCTTACGGTTTAAAAGATTGGAGATTACCAACAAAACTGGAAATTTCCGGTATGTATGCACAAATTCATGAACTTAAAAATATGGAAGGCTATTGGTATTGGTCGTCAACACCTGAACAGAGGGATGTATACTATCGTCAGGCTTTTGATGCCGATAAACTAGCTCCGGCAAAAGCTGATGCAAGAGCGTTTGTTCGATGCGTCCATAGTAATGGTACCATTAACCTGTCTGATCATAATGGAGTTTGGAAATATTCTCTGTATGGAAATACTTATTGTGTGATGCCTGAAGATTTGCAGGGTGAATATAACTGGGAAGAGGCTAAAAATGCATGTGAAAGTTCTACAGCCTATGGTTATAACGATTGGTATCTACCTACCATTGAAGAACTGGAGTTTCTTTATAATAACAGGGTTGCATTAAATATGATAGGTATCTGGTACTGGTCATCAACACCTAAAAGTCCTGGCTCAACAAGAGCTATGTTAGAAAAGAATTTTGAGGATGGAAAAACTTATGATACCGGTTCCAATGCAAAACGGCAAGTTCGGTGTATTAGAAAAGATTAACTTATGAAAGTAAAACGGATTTTAAAATCCGTTTTTTTTATAGTAATTTTAAATATCCTTATCTTTTTTTATAAAATCTGTCAATTGTTTTATCCTCTTTATCTATTTTTGATTTTTTGAATGGATTGATAGAACTGTTTTATTTATGCAAATATTTTCCACATCACATATTTTTTTAACATCATCTATAGCCGGCCCCATGCCTGCATCGTACCTGTTGGCCAAAAATTTATTTAAACACAATAAAAACGGGGCAGCGCGTATGGCCATTTTTTTAGGGTACTTATTAGGCTTCTTCATTTATGTGGGTTCAATTTTTCTGGAAAGTAAATTTATTGCGCTTCACAATCTTTTACAGGCAAACATATGGTTGGGTATAGGAGGTGCATTTTTGCTTATGGTTGCTTTACAATCGGTTGTCACGTTTTTATTCTCTTTTAAGATTAAGCAAATCCATAAAAATTTACGAAAGGGTACTTCCAGGCAGCCTGAAAATACTTACTCCTTTTCAGCAGTACTTCCTTATTTCCTTTTGGGATTGATAATCACGGTTTACCTGATGTTTGCCGGAACTTTTCGGTTCATGGTTTTTGTAATTTACGCATTGCCCAATATTTATCTATATCATCGGCTAAAGCAGGTTTTTGTAAAAAAGCGTAGCAGTGTCCTGTTCAAAAGCATTTTTATTGCTTGGGTCGCGTTGTATCCTTTGGCAAATATCTTACACCGGTATTTTGACGGATTTTTCTTCACCTATTTAGTGATGGTAACCGAATATTACCTTCCGGTGATGCTCTATCTGTTTTTATTTTATCTTTTGGCCGATTTAGGGCTTTTTATCCTCAAAAAACTGAAAATAATATCGCTGAAATGGATGGAGACTCCCAAATTTAAAATGATGCTGTTCGGTACAATTATATTACTGGTAACGATCATTATGTTTAAAGGAATTTATAATTTTAATCATACAGTCATCCGGCAATACACCGTTAATGTTGATAAGAAAAGTGCTAATCTTAATCAGTTAAAAATTGCCATGGCTGCCGATTTTCATTTAAGCGATGTTACGCATAAATATTTTATGCATCAGTTTATGGAGAAAATAAATGCGATGGAGCCCAATATTGTATTTCTTGTGGGAGATATAGTAGAAACCGACCAGTCCAGTGCTAAAATGAGATATTTCGAAAAACAGATACGTAAAATTGATGCTAAATACGGGGTGTATGCCGTAGAGGGAAATCATGATATTTATCGGCGAAACCATAGTTTTGATTTTATCAAAAATGCTCATATCAAACTGTTACAAGATACCGTAATTACTATCAACAAGTCTTTTCAGGTGATAAGGGTGGAGAGACCGCCACCATAGGAACAGAAAAACAGTTGTGGAGTTACTAAAAAATGCATCGGATACGTTGCCTGTGTTTTTGCTCGACCACCAACCTTACCATCTGGAAAATGTATACCAACATGGAATTGATATTCAGTTTTCAGGACATACTCACCATGGCCAGCTATTTCCGCTGAATTATATCACCGAAATGATTTATGAATTAAGCTGGGGCTATAAAAAAATGAATAATACCCATTTTTTCGTTACATGTGGCGCGCAAGGATGGGGGCCGCAGGTAAAAACCGGCAGCCAATCAGAGATTATGGAAGTTATTGTTAATTTTAATTGACTTTTTGATCATTACACCCATGATTACAGCCGATAAAATTATTATTAAGTATAACAAATTCTACCGAATGTTCTTTTTTCATTGGCTGTTTTGGTTCTTAAGCCTTTTATTTTATTCTTTTATTACCGGTGAGCATCAACTATTTAAAACCTACCTAAATTTATTACAGATTGAGAATATTTATATTGTTTTATTTTTTTTAAGTTTTGGGATTGCAATATGGTTTTCATTTATTGATATGATTTTTAGCGATCGTATCATGCGTTTTTTTCCGATACAGATGACCTTATTTCTGCGTTCAGTATTGTATTTGGCTTCGGTTTTTGTATTGATTCTGGTAGCTGCCCGTTCTCCATTAACGATCTATACCAAAGAAAATTATAAAGAGATATTGAAGCTGCTGCCCGAAATGGATATTTTGTTTTATCGCTTTTTGTTATTCTTTTATGTTTTTGTTTTTTTTAATCATTTTATCCGCGGGACGATAAAAAAAATTGGCCGGGTAAATATGCGCAGCTGGATTTTGGGTTTCATGAATAAGCCGCGTGAAAATGAGCGTATATTTATGTTTTTGGATATGAAAGCTTCTACATCCATTGCAGAGAAAATCGGGCATAAAAAGTTTAGTCACCTCGTACAGGATGTGTTTAATGATTTATCGGTAGTAGATAATTATTATGGTGAAATATACCAGTATCTGGGCGATGGAGCAATTATTTCCTGGAGCCTGAAAAAAGGATTAAGAAAAAGTAATTTCCTTCGTGCCTATTTTGCTTTTACCCATGTAATTTATAGGCGCCGCAGATATTATAATAGAAAGTACGGAACAATTCCAAAATTTAAAGCCGGGATACATACCGGCAAAGTAATGGTATTGCAGGTGGGCCAAATCCGCAGAGATATTTCATACAATGGTGATACCTTAAATACCGCTGCACGAATCGAATCGATGTGTAATGAGTACCGACAGGAAGTGCTTATATCCGGCGATTTGTTCGAACGCATACAAGATAAAAAGAAATTTACATTTAAAAATGTGGGAAATATAAAACTCAAAGGAAAACGAAAAGCGATTGATATCTACCAGGTACGGAAAAAGAAATAAGTTTTGATTCGTAAATTATTTAAAATAATTAAACGAATTACTATTTATGCTATCTAAAAAAATAAAATAGAAAAAAAACTATATTTCAATAATGATGAAAAAATTGTCAATTTTAACTTTACTCATGATTTTTAGTCTGGGAGTTTTTGCCCAGCAAAACAAAAAGCCTTTAACATTTGATGATATTTTGAAGTGGAACCGAATTACTGAAACCACTATTTCCAATGATGGAAATACCATTGTTTACAAATCAGAACCATGGAAAGGCGATCCAACGTTGAAAATTGTAGAAAAAAATGGGAATGAAATATCTACGTTGCCTAGTGCTACAGATGCAAAAATGACCAACGATTCGGAGTATGTTATTTTTACTATTGTCCCTTCTGAAGATACCATCCGCCAGTTAAAACTGGCAAAAACCAAAGAAGAGGATATGCCCAAAAATAAATTGGGTATCTATCATATAGACACAGGCCGGATAGATACAATCCCTGATTTTAAATCTTATAAAATACCTGAAAAATGGGATGGGTGGATGGCTTACCAGGTTGAAATTCCCGTTGAAAAAGATTCTTCAGGTTCAAAAAATGAGAGCAAGCCAAAAAAAGAATCGGCAGAAAACGGATATAAACTGGTGCTTAGAAACTTGGATACTTCTAAAGAAATTGAATATCCTTTTGTTACGGATTACCAGTTAGCTGAAGAGAATGAGTTTATAGCCTTTACAAGCTCAGGAATAAAAGATTCTTTGGAGTCGGGTGTATATCTGTTCAATTTTACGGATCAAGAACATACAGCTATTTTAAAGAGTAAAGGAATTTTTAAACAACTAGCTATTGATAAAGAAGGAAAAAAAATAGCTTTTTTAGCTGATATTTCTGCTAGCAAAACCGACAATAATGATTATTCTCTTTATTATTGGAATAGTAAGGGAGATGCTCGTAAAATAGTATCCAATGAAAATACAGCCTTACCTAACCATTGGATAATAAGTGAAAATGGAAGCATTCGTTTTGCCGAAAACTCAAACCGTATTTTTTTCGGTACGGCTCCGGAAAGACCCGAAAAAGATACGACCCAATTAGATGAAGAGATTCCTCCGTTGGATATCTGGCACTGGAACGAGCCGGTTTTACAATCTGAGCAATTGTATAATAAGAAACGCGATTTAAATAAAACCTACCTGGCCGTTTATCATCTGGACACAGATAAAATGGTACCCTTGGAAAATGAAAATTATACCGGAATAAGACTCATCAAACAGGGTGATTCGGATAAGGTTTTAGCATGGTCTAACTTACCTTACTCGGTACAAACCATGTGGGAAGGATATCCTTATCATCATGATATTTATCTGATTGATATAGAAACTGGTAATGCTGAAATGATTAAAAATGATATTCGTGCCTATCCCAATGTTTCGCCTGACGGTAATTATGTTTACTGGTACAATTATATGGATACTACCTGGAATACTTATAAAATTGCTACCGGTAAAGAATTTACGATTACTTCTCCACATATTATCCAGTGTGCGGATGAAATAAATGATATTCCAAACCCTCCATCACCTTACGGAATAGCCGGTTGGCTGTCAGATGACGAAGCATTGCTGGTGTACGATCGTTATGATATCTGGAAAGTTGACCCTGAAAACAGGAGTCAACCTGTTAACTTAACGCTAAATGGGAGAAGTCAAAAAATTAATTACCGGTATATTGATTTCGACCGAAAAGAGACCGCAGAAAAAGGAATTAACCCATCAGAACCGGTTTATTTGTCTGCTCATAATGAAATTAGCCGGGAAAACGGTTATTTTAAGACCACCTGGAAAGGAAAAAAAGAACCACGGGCTTTGATTTATGGTAAATATCAACTCAATCGCCCAATAAAAACTCAAAAAGGAGATGTTTTCCTTTTTACCCGCGAAACATTTCAGGAGTTTCCTGATTTATTAGTAGCCGGTAAAAATTTTAAAAACCCGCTAAAAATAAGCGATGTTAATCCACAGCAGGAGGAGTTTCTTTGGGGTACCAAGGAACTTTACAGCTGGACTTCGCTGGACGGCAGGAAACTGGAAGGTTTATTAATTAAACCGGCCAATTTTGACCCGAATAAAAAATACCCGATGATTGTCAATTTTTACGAAAAATCATCCCAACGATTATATAACCATCATATTCCAGAAGCCCATCGTTCTACGGTTGATTATCATTATTACTCGAGTAACGGGTATATTATTTTTAATCCGGATGTTTACTACAAAGAAGGTTATCCGGGCGAGTCGGCTTTTAATTGTGTTATGCCTGGAGTAAGTCAGTTAATAGAGGAAGGCTTTGTGGATGAAAATGCCATTGCGGCCCAGGGTCACAGCTGGGGCGGATACCAGGTGGCTTACCTGGCCACACGAACCAATCTGTTTGCTGCGATCGAATCGGGTGCTCCGGTAGTAAATATGTTTAGCGCTTATGGCGGTATTCGTAACTGGTCGGGACGTAACCGTTCGTTCCAGTACGAGCATACCCAAAGTCGTATCGGTAAATCCATCTGGGAATCGCCCTTGCGATATCTGGAAAATTCGCCCTTGTTTACTGCCGATAAAATTCAAACCCCTTTGTTAATTATGCATAACGAAGATGACGGTGCTGTACCTTTTAGCCAGGGAATAGAGTTTTTTATTGCCCTGAGAAGATTAGAAAAAGAGGCATGGTTGCTTAATTATAACGAAGCCGACCACTGGCCTACCAAAGTCCGAGATAAGTATGATTTTCAGATCCGTATGGCCCAGTTTTTCGACCATTACCTGAAAGGAAAACCTATGCCCCAATGGATGGATGAAGGAATCCCTGCCGTTGATAAAGGGTTTGATATGGGGCTGGAGTTGGTTGAATAATTGAAAAATCGGGTGTATCGCCTAAATCGTTGCCGTTGATATCACAACCGACTTGTTACAGAAGACAGGCAATAGATAGATTAATAATCGTAACCGACGGGTTAACCCGTCAGTTATTTGTGGAATTGAGGTTGTATTGTCCTGGCGGACTGCCCGCCTGCCTTTGGTAGGATTCCAATGTCAATTGAAACCGACTGGAAGCCAATGACCCAAAATCCACTTTCTTTAAAATCCAAATAAATTATCTTTAAAAAACGAATATTTCTATGTTCAGAGCTTTTATAGGAAAAGAGGTGAAAAATTGTCATCCACTCTAGAGTGTTCGTGTGGTAGAAACAATTGTGGAGGCTTTCTAAAAGGATAAAAAAAAAGGTTGATTTTTGAATGAAAATGAATCATGAATAAAATTTTATTCAATTTTCTACCGTGCGTGGTGAATAATATCAATGGAAAGGAATTATTGTAGTTTTAAGAAAATTTTAAGTATTTAACGTTACAAGGATAGAAGCAGTTATTGTATGGGAAATAAACGATTAGGACATACCTGATATCAATTTATTCCTATTAAAGTTGAACACTTTAAAATTATATTGTAAATTGCCATTTTAAAGCATTCTGTATATATTTTGTTATTAACCTAAAAATTCTTTACGATGAAGAAATTAATTTATTTTCAACTAATTTTTGTTTTTTTTATTTCTACTCATTTGACTTTTGCTCAAGGAGATGCTGAAAATATAGCAAAAGATGTAATAAAAGCATACCAAAACAAAGATGTCGAATTGCTAAAAAAACATGCAACCGGCATGATGATGTTAGCTATTAACGATAGCTTTTTTGAAAGTGATGACGGTAAACCGTTAGTTGACATTGCCAAACAATGGAATGGAAAAATTAAAGAAATCCGTTATTCCAAAGGAGATGTGATGGGAAAAGAAGTATTACTTGCTTCGGCTTATTTTAGTGATAATCCTAATGGAAACCTTAATGTGGTAATCTTAAGCAGTTTTGATAAATCAGCATGGAAAGCTTTTGCATTGGGGATTACAGATATTTCAAGAGAGGAGTTTGAACAAGGAGAGACCAGTCTTGAAGCAACATCTGTTGATAAAGCGGCTGATGCTGAAACGCCTGTCGATTCAAAAATGGCAGCTGAAAGAGCAGGCTATTCTATTGAAATGGCCAATGGTGATATTTTTGAAAGTCCATCAGATGAAAAAATTAAAGAAGCGTTAAAATCGCTAAACGATGATAACTTTTTTATGACACTTAGCGGTAAAGACGGGTTTATTCAAACAACCACTTCGGAGCAGGGATTTATTGTACAGTATAGCGATGAGGGAGGAATGTTTGAAGCAGAAGAATATTTTTCATTTGATAAATTGGAAGATATTTTTATCGCTTACATTAACAAACAGGATTGGAAAAAGATGGCTACCTGGGTTGAAATGTAGTATTCTTACCACACAATATTTACTGCAAAACCGACGGAAATACCCGCCGGTTTTTTTTAGCTATAGATTTTTATGGTTAACAATTATTGAATTGTATTTCAGTTTTTTATAACTTGTTTTATTTTTTAACTGGATTATTAACTTAATTTTACGAAAAATGAAAAAGCTTTTAATGACTACTCTGATTGTGGCATTAGCAGGTATTTGTAATGTTTTTGCCCAAGGGTTTACTCCTCCGGAAGAGGGAAAAGCAGCTGTTTATTTTGTGCGGGTAACAAAATATGGCAAACCAACTTCCTTTGAATTTTTTCACCAGGATAAATACATTGGTGCATTTAAGGGCGATGAATATATGCGTTATGAAGTAGATGCGGGTGACCATTTGTTTTGGGCTTCGTCGGAAAATAAGGAATTTATAACCGCGCAGGTGGAAGCCGGAAAAACTTACATTGTCGTGGTGGACGTGATCATGGGTGCCTGGAAAGCAAGGGTTGGACTCACTCCTCTAAGCGTTAGCGATACGGAAACTTTCGAGCGGGCAAAAAAATTAATTAACAAACGTCCACCGGTAATTATTCCCGATAGTAAGATTGAAAAAATGAATGAAAAACTGGCTGACTTTATCACTGAAAAGCTGGAAATGTATGAAAATACCTGGAAACAGGAACAAGATTTTAAACATCTTTCACCAGATATGGCTATCCCCGAAGATCAATTATAATTTTTTTAAAAAAAAGCTGTCCAGACTAATTACCGGTTGTATGGACAGCTTCTTTTCATCGGTATCATTCAACTATTCTTTCACACACCGCACATAATAAAAATCTCTTCTTTTGGCTTTATCATTGAACTCAACTTTTCCTTTGGAATCGATGTAATAATATCCATAATTATCATCATCTAAAAAGAGGTAGTTGGCGGTATAAATATTTCCTTTTCCGGTTTCATCCTCTAAAATTTCGCCTCCTAATAAAAGATTGAAGCCCGTACCCCCAAAGGGCAATAAAATTTGTAAGTTATTAGCTGCCTTGTTAATCAGTAAGTATTTCCACTCGGCAGATGTAGGCAACCGCCATCCATCAGGACAAAAATTTTGGTCGGTTTTAATGCTGTACATATGTCCAAAAAGTTCACAATCAACTTTTATATTATCGCGGCACATGCTATATTCGCCCATATCGTACGAAAGATTTTCAGCCATCCAGGTAGTCCCGTCAATTTCAATCCATGGATATTCTTTGTTGTCTCTTTTATCGATAATCGTTCCACGGTTTAATTGTTTGCTTTTTTCCAGATATTTCTTCTCCGCAAGGACACAACGTATTTTGGCTTCTTCATGGGTTAACTTAGTGGTCCATTGTGCCATTCCACGGTAATTTGTAGGGAAAGGCATGGTTTTCTTGCTTATCTCTTTATCGTCATTAAAAATCCAATAGGTATTGTAAGTATAATAAGGAATATCCATCCAGTAGTCAGCATTGGAAAGATTCATCCCCCAATTACCATCGCTGCTGAAACGCTCGCTCAGCACTTCCTTTTCATTTTTTAGTTTGATCGATGGGCTCATTTCGTTAAATAAAGCCTCCCAATCTTCTTCTGTGGGGAGTTCCCAGCCAGCCGGACAACGGCCGTCAATCTCTGTATATTGAAAACTACCCATAATATCTTTTCTCATCCAAATATTATCAGCCCTGTAAATCCATTCCATCTCTTCGCCTGAAAAAGGATGATTTACCTTACCCATCGTAGGTTGTGTATCAATTGTTACTTCAATTTGTTTGGAGATTTTATCCATAAATGTGGCGTTTTGTACACATCGTATACTGAGCTTTTCTTTTTTATCGCGTAGTTCTTTGCTGGTTTTATTTTCATTGAGCCGGATAATACGGGCTAAATATTTGTCGGAATAACCCAGATGAAGCATTGCGCTTCCTGTGCTTGTCCAAAAAGCAATTGCTTGTTGGTTGGGATATAACGATGCCTTATAATTACATACTGAGAGGGAGAAACCGGAATTTTTTACATTTTCCAAATTAATATCCCGTAATCCATGTTCTTTCGCTTTCTCTGGATTTATACCAAAATAAGTTTCCAGCTCCATCCACTCTTCATCCGACGGCAGATGCCAGTTATCGGGGCAAGCATTTCTTGCTTCATAGTTTGTATAATAATTGCCACAGGAATTATCGGTAGCTTTTGAACCTAAGTTTTGTGCCATCCATCGAGTTTGTCCAATTTTTATCCATGGATAACTATTGTCTTTATCATCCCTTAAGGTTCCTTGTTTTTGTTGATCAATATTTTCAAAAGATGCCGTAAGCTTGAAATACATACTGGGTTCTATTTTATCCAGATGATCTATCCAAACCACAATTTTTTTATGGGTACCGGGAACAATGCTGTCGCCAATTTCGCCATACACTTTTTCAACCTCTTGCCATTGGTTATTATCAACCGACGAATATAGTGTTACCTGGAAAAGGTTTCTTTTTGCAGCACTGGTTAAATCATAAGTCATTACTAATTCGCCACCATGTTGTGACATCTTAAAATTTTCAATTTTCTGTGCTTGCACAGACAGAAAAAAGAAACTTAGCATTGAAAGTAAAATATATCTCATAATGTTTAAATTTTATTAAAAATTGAAATGATAAAGATATTATTTTGAATGAATAAATACAAAAAAGAATTTTAACAGAAAAAGGATTATCCTTATATTTCAATAAATTTAATTTATATTTGATTTCACATCTGTCCTAAATAATAAAAAAAGATAGCCAATTTAGAGCTCTTGTTTAAAGAGCCCTTATTTTTGTAGTACTAACCAACTAAAATATAAATTGGCTATGAAAACAAATTTAACACTCTTT
>JAYEKP010000068.1:0-3971 GCA_034661075.1 Bacteroidota bacterium | reverse complement strand
AAAGTGCTAATAGAAAATGATTACTGTCCTAAATTGACAAATCAAGAATTAAAAGATTGGAGATTTAAAAAAGTATATCCATCGAATGACGAATTCAGAAAATGGTTAGCGACAGATGATAATATCAATAAAAACCCTTATTATTTTAGAAATCTTGCAGTAACTGAAAAGCTGGATTTGAATGCAAAAGGGAACAGGTATAAGTTAGGTCGAGCTTTTTATCATTTATCTCAGCGAAGGGGATTTTTAAGTAATAGACTAGAAAGTACAAAAGAAAGCGATGGCGCTATAAAGAAAGCCATATCTGAGTTGACTAAGTTGAAAAATGATAAAACAATAGGGCAGTACTTTTTTGACAAATACAATTCAGGTGAGAAAATTAGAAACCAGTATACTCATCGAGAAGACCATTATTTAGAAGAATTTAACAAAATTTGTGAAGTACAGAATATTGATTCTTCTATAAAAGAATCTATTTATAAAACTATATTTTATCAACGTCCTTTGAAATCTCAGAAAGGCTTGATAGGAAAATGCCCGTTTGAAAAAAATAAGCAACGTTGTTCAACTTCTCATCCATTGTTTGAAGAATATAGAATGCTTTGTTTTGTAAATAATATAAAGATTAAGACACCAGAAGATGAGAAGTTAAGGTTTTTAAATCGCCAAGAAAAAGATAAAATTGAACCTTTGTTTTATAGAAAAAGTAAAGAACATTTCGATTTTGAAGATATTGCAAAACAATTAGCTCCAAAAAAACAGTATAAGTTTTACAAAGAAAGAGATAAGCATACAGAAGATTATCTTTTTAATTATTCAATGAAAACTACAGTTAGCGCTTGTCCTGTTTCTGCTCGATTTAAAAGTGTTTTTGGAGAAGATTGGAAAGAATTAGATATTAAACACAAAAGAAAATCAGATAATAAGGAATCTTTTATTAATATTTATGATGTATGGCACGTTTTATATACATTCGATAGTGTAGATAAATTAACCGAATTTGCTCACTTAAAATTAGGTTTAAAAGATGAAAAGTTAAAAGAGTTTATTAATATGTCCTTAAAACACGATTATGGTGCATTAAGTTTAAAAGCAATAAAAAAGGTATTACCGTATTTACGTGAAGGTTTAATTTATTCTCATGCAATATTTTTAGCAAATATGGGAAATGCAATTTCTCAAGAAATATGGAATCATGAAGAAAATAGAAAGTTAATCCAAACTGAAATACTTAAGATAATTAAAAATCAAAATCAGGAAAAAAATATTGTTGAAGTTGTAAATGGATTAATCAAAAAGTGTAAAGACAACAAGTGGCATTGGAGCGAAGAAGCTAAAGAACAATATAAAAAAGATATCGAAAAGAATATTATTTCTGTATTCGGAACAAATCGTTGGAATAAATTAGAATTGGAAGTTCAAAATAATATTGTTAATACTGCACTTAGTCAATTTAAAGAACAAATTCAAAAACAAAATGGTAAATCAGGTTTCTTGCAAATCGAAACAATTGAGGAAAGAGTAAAAAGTTTTTTAATTGACAATTTTGATGCAAATAGAGAGGATTTAGTAAAACTGTATCATCCTTCCGCAATTGAAGTTTTTAAAAAACTTAAAAGAGACGATGATGGACGTAAATATCTTGGAAGTCCGATGGTTTCAAGTGTGCGAAATCCTATGGCAATGCGAGCACTTCATCAACTTAGAAAATTAATTAACGAATTAATAAAACAAGATTCAGTTGATGAAAATACAAAAGTAAATATAGAAATGTCGCGCGATCTTAAGAATGCAAATGAACGTAAAGCATTAAAAAGATGGCAGGATGATCGTGAAAAACTGCATAAAGAATATTTTGCTAGAATTAAAGAGCATTTTGATGAAAATGGAATAAAACGAGAACCTTCAGAAACCGATATTTTAAAATATCAATTGTGGGAAGAACAAGAACATAAATGTATCTATACAGGTGAAAGTATTGGTATTTCAGATTTCTTAGGAAGCAATCCATCATTTGATATTGAACATACTATTCCACGCAGTTTATCTTATGACAATTCGCAGCAAAATAAAACCCTTTGTCAAAATAGGTTTAATCGTGAAATTAAACGAAATAAAATTCCTGCTGAGTTGTCAAATCATGCTGAAATACTTGAAAGAATTGAAAAATGGAAAGAGAAATATGAAGAATTAGATGTTAAAATTCAAAAACTTAGAAAAGTAACTACTTCAGATAGATCTTCTAAAGATCGTGTAATACAAAAAAAGCATATTGCAACAATTGAACGTGACTATTGGAAAAATAAATACGAACGGTTTACAATGCCCGAAGTAAAAGCGGGATTTAAAAATAGCCAAATGGTTGATATTGGTATTATTACTAAATATTCTCGCTTATATCTTAAAACTTTATTTAACAAGGTTTATACAGTTAAAGGAAATACGGTTGCTGACTTTAGAAGATTATGGGGATTACAAGATGAATACGAAAAGAAAGCACGTGTTAATCATATTCACCATTGTATTGATGCAATTACAATAGCTTGTATGACAAAACAGAATTATGAGAATTTAGCTAAGTTTTATCGTGATTATGAAGAAATGAATATTGCTAGAAAAGATGAAAAACCACAAGTTGAAAAACCTTGGCCTACATTTACTGAAGATGTGAAAGAAATCGAAAATGAAGTTTTAGTATCTCATTATACTCCTGATAATCTGCCTAAACAAAGTAAGAAAAAGCTTAGAAATAGGGGCGTAGTTATAAAGAACAAAGAAGGGAAACCTATTTATCAAAAAGGAGATACAGTAAGAGGTAGTTTACATAAAGAAACTTTTTACGGGGCAATAAAACGAGAAGTAGAAAATAAAAAAGGAGAGAAGGAGGAAAAAGTTTTATATGTGGTTCGTAAACCTGTAGATTCTTTAACTGCTAGTGATATTAAGAATATTGTCGATGAAGTTGTTCGTGAAAAAGTGCAAAATGCAGTAAACGAAAAAGGTTTAAAGCAAGCATTAAGCGAACCTATTTGGATGAACGAAGAAAAACAAATTCCAATAAAAAAGGTGCGTTGTTTTACTCCTACAGTTACCAATCCTATTCATCTTAAAAATCATAGAGATAAATCAATACATGAATATAAGCAGTCGTATCATGTTACAAACGATGGTAATTATTTAATGGCTATTTACGAAGGTAAAGACGATAAAGGTAAAATTAAACGCGATTTCGAAATTGTAAATAACCTAAAAGCAGGGGAATATTTTAAACAATCAGTTCAAGAAACTCTAAAAGCGCAAGAAATAAATAATCTCGAAGATCTTTTACCAAGTTCTAAAACTGTTAAAAAAATAGAAGCACCGTTGAAGTATATAATTAAGACAGGTACTTTGGTATTATTTTGGAAAGATTCACGCGATGAGATTTGGGAATTTGATAAAATGGTAATAAGAAATCGTTTGTATAAAGTAATTAAACTAAATAAGGATGGAAGAATAGCTTTTAGATTTCAACAAGAAGCAAGAAATGATGAAGAACTTAAAAAAGATTATGAAGAAAGACATAATACTAAAGCTCCTAAATCTTTAACAAATGGAGAGTCAAAAGTTAATTTTGATAGTCCATATCCAAAGTTATTGTTAAGTCCTTCCAATTTTAATATGCTTGTTGAAGGCTACGATTTTAAAATAAACTTGTTAGGGCAAATTGAAAAAATATAATTAAAAATGAATAGTCTCGGCGTAGATAAGTCTCGGCGTGTTTTTAAAACACACCGAGACTGGTAACAGACACCGAGAATGAAAATTAAAAGAATGAAATTCGGAAAAGGCTACATATACCATATTTATAACCAGGGCAATAACCGGGAAAAGATATTTTTTAATCGGGAGAATTATTTGTTTTTTTTAAAAAAGGTAAAAAATCATATTACACCTTATTCCGATATTCTAGCTTGGTGCTTACCCTGTCA
>JAYEKP010000067.1:0-20016 GCA_034661075.1 Bacteroidota bacterium | reverse complement strand
CCAAATATAAACAAGGGATTTTATTTAAATGGGGGGATTCGTTTTTAATAATAGTAAAAATCTGTCCAAAATACCTGTAATTACGTTTGTATTTTTTAATTTTAAAAATATTTAGGACAGCTATGACGATACTTTAAAGAAAACGTAATATTTAAGGAAGCATTATGTGTTTTATTTAAATAAGATGGGATATATTGATTTCCCGAATAAATATTATTTAAACCATACGTTGCTTTCACACCAGTACCAAAGCCAAGATTTTTATATAGAGGAAAGATATATTCGTATCCCAAAAACACACCAAAATCCGATTGTGTATAATTATTAGTGATATCTACCATTTCCTCATCAATTATTTGATATGCACTATGCAAGTATCCCCAATAACCACCTGCATAAATATTATGCTCTCCTTTCATATATCTGTTTGATAAGGCAATATAACGTAAGGAAAAACCCAACTGTGAATAATTAAATTTCATTTCATTCGAAATATATTGTCCATTTAAATATTCGTTATAGTCCTGTTTGTTTTGGGATATTACATTAAGATCAAGCTGAATAAACAAATGATCAGATAAATTGGCTCCCGTAAACACACCAAAATTGGAACCAAACGAAGCATTTGAAGCGGTAAGGCTTGATCTATCCATTCCTGTGTAGGTTTTCTCGTTCAACAACCAGGTATTGGCAAGTTGTCCGGTTGCTCCGGCATATATTTTCTGAAAAGCGACTTTTTCTTTTTCTGATTTGCTGACGATTTCATTTGATTCTGTAAAAGCCAGCTTTCTTATATCCTATTTGTTTAAATAATCTACACTTACTTCGAGAGGTTTAAGCGAAGTTATCAACCTTTCGTTATCTATGGTCTGTATTTCTGCTTCTTCTCTGGTTTCTTGCTTTTTACTTTGTTCTAAACTTTGTTTTTCAACAACCGATTCAGCCAGATGGTTTGTTTCCTTAGGTATTATTGTATGTGAAATATTTTGTTTTTTGATAGATTTAGTGCTCCCTTTCAATTTTTGATGGTCAATCTCTTCAATCTTCTCATTCACAGGATTGGCCATATCATCCTCAACAACGATTGATTTTTCAGTCATCTGTTTTTCAAGGATCAGGTTACTATTTAATGAATACCACCAATATCCGCCGGCTAAAATAAATATTAATAATCCCGCTGCGGCAGCATACCAGAACTGGCGTTTAACGGTTGCTTTTTGCTCGAGATGCGCATTAATCTTTTGCCATGAATGGTCAATATCCAGCTGGTCTTGAACATTCTCCCAAACACTTTCAGGAGGTTCAAGATTCCCAGATTCAATTTTATTTTTATACCACTTTAAAAAATCCATTGTTTCAGGCGCTTATTTTATTGAGCCACGACATTAACAATTTTCGGGCACGATTAAACTGCGATTTTGAGGTTCCTTCAGTTATATTTAGCTTTACAGCAATTTCTTTATGTGTATATCCTTCCAAAACATATAGATTAAAAACCAATCTTGCTCCTTCCGGTAATCGGCTTACCTGGTTTAACACGTTTTCGGTTTGAAGATTTTGCAAGGCATCCGATTCGTAACTACCTTCATTTATTTCTTCATTATCTGAAATAAAATTTTGTGTTCTTTTCTGTTGTCTTAATAGATCAATGGCAGTATGTGTAACAATTTTCCGAATCCATCCCTCCAACGAACCTTCCTGTTTAAAATCTTTTATCCGGTTATAAATTTTGATAAACGATTCCTGCAACATATCCTGGGCCATTGCTCGATCACCTGCATAACTCAGACATATGCCATACATCTTTTTTGCGTACTTTCGGTAGAGCATTTCCTGATATTGCCTTTTATTTTTCCGGCATCCTTTCAGGATTTCCTCTTCACTATATAAGTCGACTTTCATTAACTACTCAAAAATTACCCGCATTGATTTTTCTAACCGGGTAGCCAATAAGTTAAAAATATCGGTATTTTTTTTTGTATTTATTAAAATAGTTTCTTCACTATTAACCATGGTTGTTTCAGCTAATTGTATCATCCCCGGATTAACCAGTTGAAACATAAAAGGAACATCTACTAAAACAGTTGCCGTGGAAGGATTGTTCTTTTTTAACACTATTTGCTCATTTCCTTCTTTGTTTTTAGCTTTTATTCTCACATTTTCGGTAAAAGAATATTCAAAAACAATTGGAATTTCATCGAGTGGGCCACGCTGAAAACGGCCTTGTAAACAAATGGCATTCTCTCCTTCGTGTCCTAAAGAGAAAATCATTTCAATCCGATTATAAATCCCTTGCGGGATATCAAAAGAAACTTGTTGATTAACGGTGCCGTTATGTAATTCGGCTTGTAAAGCATTTTCAAAATGCTTGGTAAAAAAGTAATCTTCTCCCTGGTCTCTTCGGCCATCAAACTCAAGGCTTTGTATAATTATTGTTCCTTGATTTACTTCAAACCCTTCCCCTGCTTTCAATCCTGTTTCAGCAGGATAAGGTTCCATGGAAAAAGCTAGATTTACCTCAGCAGGTAAAGTAAGCTCATCTTTTTCGCACGATGACAAAAGAACAAAACAAACGAATATAGATATGAATAAAAGATTCTTCATCTTCCAAAAGATTAGTGTTTTAACTTATAGACGAAAAATTCTTTCAAAAGATTGTAAAGGAATAGAAAAAAGCAAAAAAATGCGTTTTATAATCTTAAAAAAGTATATGTTAATTCAATTTGAAAAGTCAACATTTAATCCTTAAAATAATCCATGTATTTGTGCATCAATTTTATTAATAACCTGGCTTAGATCCTCTTTAACTTCAGGGAAATTAATATTATCCACATCAACAATTAAAAGATTCCCCAGGTTATAAGCTCCAATCCATGCTTCATATCTTTCATTGAGTCGTTTAAGGTAGTCGAGGCGTATAGAATTTTCGTATTCGCGTCCACGTTTTTGAATTTGATTTACCAGGGTAGATACCGAAGCTCGCAGATAAATTAATAAATCCGGTGGTTGAATTAAAGAGGTCATCAGATTAAAAAGTGTAAAATAGTTTTCAAAGTCACGGGTGCTCATTAATCCCATAGAATGTAAATTGGGGGCAAAAATATAAGCATCTTCGTAGATGGTGCGATCCTGAATTACCGTCTTTCCTAATTTCCGGATATTCAGAATTTGATTTAATCTGCTATTTAAAAAATACACCTGAAGATTAAATGACCAACGTTGCATATCTTCGTAAAAATCATTTAGATAAGGATTATCATCCACATCTTCGTAGTGAGCTTCCCATCCATAATATTTTGATAATAAGCCTGCTAAGGTTGTTTTTCCTGACCCAATATTTCCGGCAATAGCGATATGCATTGAGTTTTCTGTATTTACTTTTATCATAGCTAAGTTCTTTATCTTTTATTTAAATGTTGATTAAACAATGTTGGTTTTTGTTCAAAAAGGGAAGGATAATCTTCGTCAAATTTTTTTAAAATGGATAAAATAATCGTTTCCCTCATAAATTTTGATTTGTTTTTTATTTTATACTTGTTACAATAATGATTGATTGCTTGCAACTCGCGCTTATTGAACAATATCGTTTTACGGTAAACTCTTTTTAAACTCTTATCTTTTACTTTTTTCCGATTTTTCACTCCTAAATTAATTATTTTTATTTTGCCATTGATAAATCAACAACTTATTGTTTTTTTGAATGTATAAAAACTGGTTTTCCAAGCGGGCATTTTTTGCATTCTCAACCGGCAATTCAACGTTTTTTTGTTCAAACCGTTGTGTATCATAAAAAAATAATTGTCCTGATTTGTAGTACACAATATGCTGATTAATCACCTGAAAATCATCTTCTATCTTTACAGGAAATGTTTTTATATAGCTTCCGTAAAGATCAAACATTAAAATTCCAATAGCAGGAATACCTAAATAAATATAATCATTTTTTTCTCGTAATAAAATGTTAGATGTTTTAATATCATCTTCGAAAAAAGAACCTAAGCGAGGGCTTTTCCTTTGCTCTTGTATTTCATCATTAAAATAAACCAGTTGCAGAGTACTTTGATCAAATATCCAAAAACCTCCTTTGGAGGATCTACATACTGCGCTTACTGTATAATAATTATAATTATCAAAAGATACAGGATTCGTAATTGGGGCTAATTGATTATTAAGCAAAACCAGCTGATTGTAATCTTTATTAAAAATTAAAATTTTAAAGGGATCGGTTACATCGATAGCGTGAATGGTATATGCGGCCGATTGGCTATATGATTTTTCTTCTTTACAATTATGGTTAAATCTTACCAACTCATTTTTATCCACAATATAAAAATTGTTTAAAGGATCGGTAGTAAAATAAGATGCGTGTATATTTTTTTCACAAATGTATTGAAAGTGTGGTTCGTTTTTTATAAAAGGAAGCCCATTAAGAAATATAAAAATTATGCTTACCCAATTTATCATAATAAATTATAATTTATTATTTAAAACGATCAATTCGTCTATATACTTTCTGTTATTTGCTAATCGGGGAACTTTGTTTTGCCCGCCTACTTTGCCTTTACTTTTTAACCAGGTATAAAACAATCCATTTTTTGCAATGGTTAAAACTGGTTTATCAAGGGTAATATTTTTATATCTTTTGGCTTCGTAATCGGAATTTACTTTTTGCAATGCCAAATCCAACAATTCGTTAAATTGAGCAGGATTATCGGGTTCCTTTTCAAATTCAATCAGCCACTGATGTCCCCCTTTTTGATCATCATTCATAAAAATGGGTGCCGCAGTATAATCTTTAATTAAAGCTCCTGTTTTTTCACAGGCTTCTTTAAGGGCATTTTCCGCATTTTCGATTATTATTTCTTCACCAAAAGCATTAATAAAGTGTTTTGTACGGCCGCTAATTTTAATTTTATGCGGATAGAGCGAAGTAAAAACTATCGTATCGCCAATTAAATACCGCCAAAGTCCACCATTGGTTGATATTACAACAGCATAATTTTTATTTTGCTCAACATCTCCTATATGCAAGGCTTTTGGATGCTCCTTATCCAGTTCATCCATAGGTATAAATTCATAAAATATGCCATAATCAAGCATAAGTAACATATCGTTTCGGGTAGGATAATCCTGGATAGCAAAAAAACCTTCCGAAGCATTGTAGGTTTCCATGTAATTCATCTTTTCGGAAGGGATTAATTTTTTAAACTGCTCTTTGTAAGGCTCAAAGCTTACTCCACCGTGATTAAAAAGTTCAAGATTGGGCCAAACCTCCAGCAAATTATTTTTGCCGTTTTTTTCTAAAATATATTTAATAAGTACTAGCGTCCAGGATGGAACTCCGGCAATACTGGTCACATTTTCTTTAATCGTAGCATGAGTAATTTTATCCAGTTTTTCTTCCCATTCGCTGAGTAAGGCTATCTCCTGGCTGGGGGTTTTAATAAAACTAGCCCAAAACGGAAGATTCTCGATTAAGATTGCCGACAAATCACCATAAAAGGATTCATTATTAATTTTATTGATCTGGTGGCTTCCTCCCAGGGTTAATCCTTTTCCGCTAAAAATTTCTGTTTCGGGATAATTGGTAGCATAAACCGCTAAAATGTCTTTTCCTCCTCTGAAATGACAATCTTCCAGAGCTTCGCGTGAAACAGGTATAAATTTACTTTTGTCATTAGTAGTCCCGGATGATTTAGCAAACCATCGAATTTCTGAAGGCCATAAAATATTCTGCTCGCCTTTAAGCAATCGTTCAATATATGGTTTTAACCCATCATAATCTCTGATCGGAACACGTTGTTGGAATTCTTCAATGGATTTTATGGAACTAAAATCATACTGTTTACCATAAACGGTGTTCTTTGCTTTATCAACAAGCTTAATCAATGTTTCGCGTTGTACATCAAAAGGAAATTTCTTAAATAAATCAATTTGGTATAACCGCTTAAAGTTAAGCCAGGTAACTAAAGAGTTAATAAATTGCATACTTTCTATTACATAATAATGAATCTCAAATATAAATAATATTTGGAATTATTTATAATACCATGGCTACAGTTTTTATTTCAATTTTTTTAATCGGTT
This sequence comes from Bacteroidota bacterium, assembly GCA_034661075.1. Lineage (GTDB taxonomy): Bacteria > Bacteroidota > Bacteroidia > Bacteroidales > UBA12077 > UBA12077. The sequence goes on along the minus strand of JAYEKP010000067.1, from coordinate 13,929 downwards.
AACTGCTTCTATTAAAATCTCTTTGCGTAAGGCAAAATTTAAACCAACCATTTTATGATCTACAGAATCATGATAAAACACAGACATAGGAAATAGCGCAACGCCATAATTGTCCATAATATTTTGTACAAATTCCGTGTCTTTTAAGTCGCTGATATTTTTATAACTTAAAAGCTGAAAATAAGTACTATGTGGGGGAAGGAACTCAAAAGGTAAATCATAAAAAATCTGAGAAACAAATTTTCTATTCTCTTCATATTCCTGAAGCAATTCATTCTTATCATATCCTTTATTTAGATATTCGGCAAAGGCATATTGCAAGGGTGTATTAACAGTATTTATCTGAAACCGTTGTTTTTTTCTAATTTGGCCCATTAACTTGTCGGTAGCCAAACAATAACCTATTTTCCATCCCGGTACATTAAAGGTTTTTCCTAACGAAGAAACAACAATACTTTTTTCTGCAAGATTTACATTGCTTAAAACACTAATATGTTTTTTCTGTCCATAGATGATATTTTCAAGAGATTCATCACTCAGAATATTTATTTTCGTGCCATTGGTGATTTTTTGTAACTGAGCAATATCATTCTCTGACAATAATGTTCCGGTAGGATTATGGGGAGTATTAACAATAATAAGTTTTGTGCGGGTGTTAATTATTTTTTGCACAGCTTCCCAATCGATTGAGTAATCGGGATATTTAAGCTGAACGAAAACCGGACGTCCTCCATTGCTCTCAATAGCAGAAACATAACTTTTGCAAGCTGGTTCAAACAAAACCACTTCGTCTCCTTCTTCAATAAAAGTGCTTATTGTTGTATATATTGCTTGTGTTGCACCAGCAGTTATGGTTACTTCGTTTGATGGATTAAATTTTATGTTAAATCTATCTGCTATTTGCCGAGCAATTGCTTCTCGCAATTCAAAAACTCCATCTGCGTGGGCATAGTGGTTATAATCCTTCTGTAGAAATTTTATGGCGAGTTTTTTTAGTTCCTCCGGGCACAAAAAATCAGGCGATGCTTTGGCTAGATTTATGATCTCAGAATCGTTGGTTAACTCTGCCATCAAAGCAAATATATCTTTCCCTGTATTTGTCAATTTCGTTTTAATCATATATTCTATTTGAAAAAAATTATTGGAAAGCAAATGTATAAAAATATCTCTCTAAAAAAGCAGTTAAAAAACACCCTTTCTAATTTTTATATAAACTTTATTTTTTTATCAAGGATATAAAAAATAATGGAGAGTGTAGCTTTTTTTTTACGAATAGCCTTTGTTTATTGATTAATGAAAAACATCTTTAAGAATATTAAACGATTTAACCGAAGATATCCCTTCGTGGTGGATTTTATAATATCTTAAAATTTTTTCAATTATGGATATTCTTAACCCATAATTAATCTTAAGTTTTTCATGCTGATTATCAGAAAAAACAAGCATACGGCTAAGCATTTCACTTTCTTCTTTGTTTAAAGAGTCTGAATGTAGCGGTTTTCGTTGGGTAAATATTCCTTTCGACAAATCGAAGTATTGGTTTTCAGTTGAAAAATTATTGTTAGGAAAAAAACCAAGGTATTTAGTTAAATGAAGAAGAAAATAGATATGAAAATTCGTTAATCCTTCGCTTTTGATATCAAGCATTTGAATTGAATGATAAAGGTAATTAAAAAGTTCGGGGTGAGGCTCTTGCTCCCGAAGCGTTTGGTATAAAATTTCAGCAATGAACAAAGCCAGGGTGCTTTTCTTTAGATCGTAAGGTAAACTATTGAAAATACAAGCATTTTGTAATTCTTTAACCCGTTGTAAATCTCGCGTTGTTTTATGGTAAACCTCCATATTAAGCAGATATAATGGTTGTAAAATGTTGGCTTTAATTCTTGATTTTCTCCCTCGGACACCATTTATCATATATGATTGTCTGCCAAACTGCTCGGTATAGATCGTTGCAATTACACTTGTTTCCGAATATTTTATGTGGTGCAAAACAATGCCCCGGGTTTTGTAAATCATTTATTGTACTGCTTTTTTACATCAAACGAACAAAAGTAAAGATAAATACATTAAAAATTAAAAATGAAAGATAAATAAAGGTTTTGGGCTCTCATTAAGAGATTGTTATCGAATAAACAACAATTTTGTAATATGGGTTTTTGAGCCATCTTCTTTGGAGCAAAAAACAAGATATACGCCGGTACTCACTCTTTTGCCTGAAAAATTTTTACCATTCCATGTAGCCTGTCCTCCTTCGGCCGTTGTTTCATACACAATGTTTCCGCTTATATCGGTAATTTTTACACTTACATCAGAAACCAATCCGCGAATGGTTATATCGCCTGAATAATTTTCGCGAACCGGATTGGGATAAACATATACATCGCGAAATTCGTCGCTTCCCATTGTAGCTGAACCGCGGTAACTTATTAATCCTTTTGTGGTAGCAAAAAACACCTCTCCGGTTTCATGATTAATGGTTACATCATTTATACTATTGGAAATGAGCGGACTATTTTCCTCGGTAAAATGATTTATCTCTTCAGTCCCGTCTTTTGAAACTAAGTAAACTCCGGAATTCTGTGTGCCTAACCATTTTTTATTAGCCCCATCAACAGCTATCGAGGTAATCGTTTCTGTATTTAACAAGTATTGGGTATAATCATCAATCGTTAAAACAATTCGTTGGGCATAAAATAAAGAACTTTCGAAAACATCCGTAGGATGATAATACACCACAATGCCCTGGTCGGTACCCACCCATATATTGCCATCAAGGTCTTCGGCTATAGAAAAAATGTTGTTTGTGATAATTTTCCCGTTTTCATCTAATATGCTGAATTTTTTATATAGATCATCGTTTTCATTATCGGGAGTATGATTGTCATCAAAAACAAAAAGGCCATTTCCGGGAAGCGTAACCCACTTATGATTATTTTGAGTAACCAGTATATCTTTAACCAGTATATTACTTATTTGTGAATCAAAATTAAAACTATGCCACTCACCATTCGCTAATTTAACAGACACCGGGTTTGTAACTCCTGTATTGGTTACCCAAAGGTTATTCTCTTCATCATAATCCATTCCGGGAATCCGAATATAATCATCTCCGGGAATCATGGATTGTAATGAGCTATTTGACTCATTATGTATTTCCTTAATTTGATCGTTCATATATTCAATTACCCCCTTTCCCCAGCTACCCACATAATAATGCTCTATATTATAAGGATCTATTTTTACGGTAACATAATCGTGTGCTTCATAATTCATCATGCTTTTCCACTCTTCGTTTCGAAAAGAAAAAACCGATCCGTTTAAAAATACATTATTCCATGAGGGTGTTACGCCCCCACCTACAACCAAAACCCGGTTATTGAAAATATCAATAGCATATGAATGAGGAGTATAAGGCGCATTAACGTAGATGTTTTCATATAATCCATTCGCATATTTTATTAATCCACTTCCATGATCTGCAATCCAAAGTGTATTATTGTTGTCCATCAAGACATCATTGGGTTTTAGATATTGTATCTCATTAGCTGTAATCGAATCCAGAAAACTGAAATCATTATCGTACAACAAAATACTACTTTCTGTAACCATTTGAATCTGATTATTGGAGTACTTAATTTTTTTTATTGAATTGTAATCCTGATTAAAAATACTCCACGAAAGACCATCGTAAAAATAAATAATATCTGGTGCTGACTCAACTTCCTTATTGGTTAAAATAACTCCGTTGTTAACATAAATAGCATTAAAATTTGCTGTATAATCCGGGATATCCGTAATTAGATTCCAGTTGGCATAGTCAACCAGATTGGGGTTCGAATAGTCGGCAACAAAAATTCCTTCATGAGTTGCGGCATATAAATAATTATTATCCAGCACTAATTGGTTTACCTGGAGTTGTGTCCCAAAACTACCAATATAATAAGTATCTTTTACTTCGAGTTTTTCAAGATTTAACACAACAATTCCAAATCCGCAGGATAAGTAAGCAAATTCATCAATAAATAGAATATGATTGATGGACTTGCTTCCGGTGATGGTTGCTCTTTTTATATCTGAGAAATTGATGATTTCATTATTTTTAATTATATCGATATTCCCGTTGGAGTACCCTGCCAGTAATAAATTATTTTCTGTAGAATAAGCGATGGCAGAAATACCTATATCTGACAATCCGCTAACTTTGGTATACTTTTGTGTATGATGATTATTTTTATCATAAACCATAATCCCTTGTTCGGATGCTGCAAAAATTTTTGTTGAAGATTCACAAACATTAAGTGGAAAAGTAAAAGGCAGGTGATCGCGCCATTCGCCAACACCAATCTGAGCTTTTAAACTAAAAGAGAAGATAAAAACAATAATGAATAAAACGAAGTTTTTTTTCACAACCAAATATTTAACTAAATAAACAGAAATTTTTATGATTTATTGTGATTCTTGTTCCAATAAAAAATCTACAAGTTCAGCGGTAGCTTTTCCTCTATGGCTAATTTTATTTTTTAAAACAAGGTCCATCTGGGCAAATGATTCTTTAAACCCATGAGGTTTAAATATGGGGTCGTAACCAAAACCTGCACTCCCTTTCTTTTCGTAAAGAATCTCTCCCTTAACAACTCCTTCAAAAAGATATTTTTCACCTTGATATATTAAAGCTATTACCGTTCTAAACTGGGCTTCTCGGTGCGTAACCTCTTTCAACAGCCGAAGCACCTTTTGTAAATTTTCTTCCGGATTTTTTCCTTCACCGGCATACCGAGCTGATAAAACGCCAGGTTGCCCGTTTAAAGCGGCTATTTCCAATCCGGTATCGTCGGCAAAACAATCTTTTCCTGTTTGCTGGTAAATAACGCTTGCTTTTTGCAAAGCATTCTCCTCGAGAGTAAAATAATCTTCGGGAATATCTCCGGTAATTCCAACATCACTAAGGCTTAACAAATTAAATTTTTGTCCTAATAATTGTTGTACTTCGTTTAATTTATGTTGGTTGTTGGTTGCAAAAATAATCTCCATCGGCAGTTCAAAAAAAGTGGATGCTCCCAAAAGGCCATCCACAGGTAAATAATCTATTCACTGTAAATCTTAATAAAATCCTCCATATTTGGTTAAATCTTCGCGAGGATTAACCACCATAACCGGAATACGTGCACTATTAGCAATAATGTACTGTTCTGAAGCTCCTAATACATAATCAGCAATTCCGATATTTTTAGTAGAAATGATTAAAATTAAATCTGCCTCAATATTTTTGGCATAATCAATCGTTTCAACCGCAAAACTTTTTTTCCCTTCTAAGGCATTAATTTCATAATCGATTCCTTTGGAATCCATAAAATCTCGGGAAAAAACAATATTTGCTTTAATTCTTTTAATAAAACCTACATCGGTAGTATTGGGTTTTACAATATGAAATTTGGTATTAAAATGAGTATGCAAATAGCTTGCCCAATTTAATTTTTCTTTATTCTCTTTTTTAAAATCTATAGGAAATACAATATTTTTAAGCTCGTCTTCTTTAGGTGGTTCCTGAACGACCACAAAAGGCACCTTAGAGCTAACAATAACTTTGAGGGCCCAACTTCCGGTAAGTTTTTGCATCCCTCTTAACCCATGAGTTCCCATTACGACCAACTCAGATTCTATCTCCGAAGCAACTTCTCCAATGGTAGTAAATATACTCCCTTTTCGAACAATGGGTTCAATTTCAAGTTTGTGAACTCCTTTAAAATCGTTCGCTATTTTACTAAGCTGGCTAAAAGCTTCATCGTGTTCTTTGTCCGACTTAATAATATGCAGTAATACGATTTTTTTGCTTTTTGCTTTTTCGGCAAACTTAAAAGCATGTCTCAATGCGCATTCAGCAACAGGTGTAAAATCCCAGGGTATTAAAATACTATGGTCTTTGTTTCCCATAAATCAAACTATTTATTTATTTTCAATATTTCTTTACCAAAAAAATTATTATCTTTCAAAGAAATAAATCAGGTCATTCTTTAATACAGACCCAAGATATGGATTTTATCAGAAATTTTAGTAAAAATACACATTTTTTTCCCATCCTAATTACATTTTTTATTTTAATTAATTCACACCCAGGTTTAACCCAAGAAAAAGGAGCCCCTTACACACAAAAAATCTTATTAGAGAATTATGGATTTAAAAATAATAATTCTGCTATAATCCAGGATCAATATGGTATTCTTTACCTTAGTAACACCAACGGAATATTACAATACGATGGATCTTTTTGGGAAATTATAAAATTACCTGAATCATCCTGTTTAACCTTACATTCTGATCAAAAAATTTATGTGGGCACCTACAATGATTTTGGATACTTATGGCCAGGAAAGCTCAACAAACTGGAATTTAAATCCCTTATCGATTCTTCAGAATTTGCTGATCAAAACATCGGTCTTATTGAAAATATTGTGTCTTTTGAAGAAAATATCTTTTTTACTACGGAAAAAAAACTATACCGATGGGATGGCGAAAAAATTCATTTTGTAGATTCTTCTTCCCATAAAATAAATCTTTACCAAGCGGGAGATCAGCTATTTCTTAAAAAAAAGGATGAGGGTTTACAAGAATATATCCATCCATCGTTTCAAAACATCCCCTCTGGTGATTTGTTTAATGACAAAAAAATTTTTACAATTCTACCTTATAACCAACAATTGCTGGCAAAAACAAATACTGGATTTTATGTTTTCGATCACTTTACTGTAACGCCCCTAAAAACAAAAGTCCATTCATTAATCGACGAAAACCAGTTTTCTGCTGCATGTATTTTACCCAATGGGAACTATGCTTTTGGGACAAAACTTAATGGGATCTTCATTATGGATAAAGCCGGAAAACTTGTTAAACATATCAACGAGTTGGGAGGTTTGTTTAGCATTTCGATCAACAATCTGTATGTTGATCAATCACAAAATTTATGGGCGCTTCACGATCAAGGAATAAGTCGTATTGAATATCCATCGGCTTACAGTTATTTTTCTCGCAATCATGGATTACGAGGAAATGTTACCGATGTTATTCGGTTCAATAATACATTATATGTAGCTACCAGCCTGGGGATTTTTTATTTATCCAATAAATACCAAGCAGATGAAACAGATCATGTTAAATTATTTAAGCAAATCCCGGGGATAAAATCTTCCGGTTATAAATTCCATCCATTTAAAAATCATCTTTTTGTAACTACAGCCAAGGGTTTTTATGAAATCATTGGTAAAAAATCGGTTTTATTTTATAATCGTGCATCAGAGGATATCGTCAGTGTTCTACATTCAACCAAAAAACCCTATTATATTTTCTTAGGACATAGCAATGGTTTGTCAGCATTAAAATACGAACAAGGGATACTGATTATTAAAAAAAGATTAAAAGGAATAAATGATAAGATTTGTTCTATTGCTGAGGAAACCGATGGTACCTTATGGTTAGCATCAAAACATAACGGATTATATAAAATCGATCCATTTGATGAATATAATCCTGACCTCCCATTTACTCATTTTGGGGATGATTCCATTTTTCCTCAAAACCTTCAGTGGGTTCATCTTTATTCTACACAAAAAGATATGCTTTTTTCCACCGCACAAGGGATTTTGCGATATGACAAAAAAAACAATATTTTTTATAAAGATACTACTCTTTTATCCGCTGATAATAAACTCGAATCTCAATGGGTTTATCCTATTGTTGAAGATAACCAAAAAAATTTATGGCTAAACATAATCAGCAAAGGAAATAATAACAATAAAACATTAGTCAAACGATTTAAAAACAAATCGGTAGAAACAATTAACCCTTTACCTGTAAACCGGATAAAAGATTTTTTTATCACCTCTATTCATCCCGATGATTCTTGCATTGTTTGGTTTGGTGGATATGAAGGCCTTATCCGCCTGGACCTTAGCCAGGAAAAAAGTTCAAAGCTAAATTTCAACACGTATCTTCATAAAATAGTTTTGGGCCAGGATTCAACCATTTTTTTAAGTCCATATGATCATGCTCATATTAATACTAAAAAGAACGATATTTCTAAATTCAATTATCCATTGAATAGGGTCTATTTTGAATTTACTGCCAATCACTATGCAAGCGAAAATCAGCTTCAATTTCAATTTAAGTTAGATGGCTTTGATTCTACCTGGTCGAAATGGTCTTCGGTTCATTTTAAGGAATATACCAATTTATCCGAAGGAAGATATACTTTTCATGTACGCGCCAAAAATATTTTTGATGAACAATCTAATGAGATTACCTATTCATTTCTTATAAAACCTCCTTTTTACCGGACTTTTGTAGCATATATTATTTATCTTTTATTTGTTGCATTTCTAATCCTATTAATTTTTAAGTGGAGAGCCTACTATTTTGCCAAAGAAAGGTTTAAGCTAGAAAATATAATTAATGAACGCACCGAAGAAATTGTTATCCAAAAAGAAAAAGCAGACAATTTATTGGAAAGGGTACTTCCCAAATCAACAGCCAAAGAATTAAAATCGGGGCAAAAGGCCGGGCCTTATCATTACAACATGGTAACGGTTTTGTTTTCGGATATTCAGGGATTTACTAAAATCTCAGAGCAACTCGATTCAGAACATCTCATTGACCAGTTAGATAAATTTTTCCTTCAGTTTGATACGGTTGTGGAAAAATTTAATATTGAAAAAATAAAAACCATTGGCGATGCTTATATGTGTGCCGGAGGGATTCCTGAAAAAAACCGAACCAATCCGATCGAGGTTGTTCTTGCAGCCATGGAAATGCAACAATACATGAAATCGCTTAAGATGAAAACCGATGATAGGAATCGGCAAATTTGGGATTTACGTATTGGTATCGATACCGGCCCGGTGGTAGCGGGAGTATTAGGCCGTAAAAAAATAACGTATGATATTTGGGGAGGAACAGTTAATACCGCCAGCCGGATGGAAGCATCCGGGCAGGCAGGGAAAATAAATATTACCGAAAATACCTACATGCTAATTAAAGATTTCTTTATTTGTAAATACCGAGGTAAAATGCCGGTTAAATATAAAGGAGAAATCGATATATATTTTGTAGAAAGTTTTAAACCTGAGTTTGCCACTGATTTAAAAGGACTACATCCTAACGATAAGTTTTTTATTCAACTCCAACTGCTTAGAGTAAACGATATAGAAGAATTTGTTTTAACCAAACTGGAAGACGGTTTGCCCGATAACCTTTATTACCACAATGTAAAACATACTATTGATGTGGTAACACAAGTAGAGCTTATTGGCCGTTCTGAAGGAGTTTCGGACGAAGATATGCTACTTTTAAAAACTGCGGCTTTGTTTCACGATATGGGACATTTAATAAACTATGATACGCATGAGGAAGAAGGAGTAAGAATGGCGAAAAAAATACTTCCCAAATACCAGTATAGCAAAATACAAATTGAAAAAATTTGCCGATTAATTGAAGTCACGCAAATGCCACCGGAACCAAAAAATCTGCTGGAAGAAATTATGTGCGATGCAGATCTGGATTACCTTGGACGAACCGATTTTGTCCCGGTATCCATTAATTTATATAAAGAGTTACACGAACGTAATAAAATAGACTCGTTGATGGAATGGAATAAAATGCAAATTGCATTCATTAAAAAACATCAATATTTTACTAAAACAGCCCAGGAACTCCGAGAGGTAAATAAAAATAAACAGCTGGAAAATATCCAAAACAAAATCAAAAGAGAAATGGCCGAGGGTGATGAATAAAATTTAACCGATTTGAAGTTCCACTTCATACCCATTATGTCTGCGGACGTTAAAAACCAACCCTCCTTCAAAAATCAGATACTGTCCTTTTATACCTGTCAATTTCCCTTTAATTTCCGGTTCTTTATCAAAATTTAACGAATTTACTTTGGCCGGAAAATCAACCACAGGATATTCAATAAAAGTAATTTCATTATCATCTAAAAAATACTGGACATACTCTTTATTAATAGAATCTTTTGCTTTCTTTTTTTCTTGTAAAAGATCAATTTCCTTATCAATTTTATTGCTTAACATATTCCGCCAATTGGTTTTGTCGGCAAAATGTTTTTTTAAATCCACCTCCAACAAACCGGCAGTATATCGGTTGGGTGTTTTTGCAATTTTTATAGCATAGCTGGCCCCCTGATCGATCCAGCGGGTAGGTATTTGTGTATGCCTTGTTACACCCACTTTTAAACCACTCGAAACGGCCAGATAAACATAATGATCCTGCAAACAATGTGTTTTCGACCACTCCATATCACGCGAAATACCTTCTTGCGCCCTGCATAACTCCGGTTTTAAAATACAATCATCGGTTTCGGGAGCTGTACGATAACAAGGATAACAATATCCTTGATGAAACGATTTTTTAGTTAACCGTCCGCAGCGAATACAATGGATTTCACCTAAAAAGCGCAATGTAATATCCTTATTCAGTAAATCATTTATGTGTATTACCTCATCGCCCAGTGTTAAAAAATAATCTACCGGAGTATTTAATTCCGTTTTCATTTTAAGTAAAGCTCCCTGTAGTTTCATAAACTCAAAATTTTTTACCAAAGATAATAAAAATTTTTATTATTGATTTACAGACAATTACAATGGGTACTTCTAAATTTTTAATACCATGTATTGCATAGTACTAATATTTTTATATATCTTTGTATTGTAATTTTATTTGTAATGTATAGTACTATAAAAATTAAAAAATAATGAAACCTTCATGACAATTTAGTTTTGACACACACGATAATGATTATGTTAGCTATACTTTGTTATCATACAACAGAAAATAAAATCATGAAGGTTCACGAGCGGGTAGTGTTTGTGGCTTGTGGGAGCGAGCCTGCCTCGCCGGGCAGGCAGGTAACTTAAAAAGCTTATTGACCGGAAAGATGTAGTAATAAATAGCACTAAACCAAGAAATTAAAATAACAAACAGATGAAAACAACAATTACAATTAACTTGGGAGGTTTAGTATTTCATATCGACGATGATGCTTATGAAACGTTAAACACCTATTTAATAGCCATCGAGAAACAATTTAACAGCGAAGCGGAACGCAAAGATATTATGGCCGATATTGAAGCACGCATTGCTGAACTTTTTACCGAAATGTTAGGTGACAAAAGAGATGTAATCAGGAAAGAAGAGGTATTAAAAGTGATTGAGATATTAGGCCAACCGGAAGATTTTACGGAAGAAGAAACGCCACCCCCCGGATCATCTCGAAAAAAAAGCACCACCTACCAGGCCACCAAAAGATTGTATCGCGATCCGGACAACCGGGTACTTGGAGGAGTATGCGGAGGATTAGGTGCCTATTTCAATATTGACCCTATTGTATTTCGGATCCTCTTTATTTTGATTTTTTTCGGCATGGGCTCAGGACTAATCATCTACATTATTCTGTGGATTGCTATTCCGGAAGCTTTAACAACAGCTCAAAAGCTAGAAATGCGTGGCGAGCCCATTACCATTGAAAATATTAAAAAAGCGGTTCGCGAAGAATTTGAAAATGTGCGCAAAAACATGAAATTCTGATGTTTTCATTCATCATGAAAAATATTTAACTAAATCTTGAAACAATGAATCTCGAAAATACCAAAGCTCAAATGAAAAAAGGCGTGTTAGAATTTTGTATTCTTTCCATTCTGTCGAAACAGGATTATTACGCCTCAGACATTATCAAAGCATTAAAAGAAGCTAAAATGATTGTGGTTGAAGGAACATTATATCCACTGCTTACCCGGCAAAAAAATGCCGGTTTATTAAGTTATCGTTGGGAAGAGTCGACCCAGGGGCCTCCACGAAAATATTACACGCTAACCGATAAGGGAAAAACCTATTTAGAAGAGTTGAAAAAATCGTGGGAGGAGCTCGTGGAAGCAGTTAACTCAATTAATCATCAATAAAAACCGATAAAAGATTATGAAAAAAACAGTTAAAATAAATATCGGCGGAGTAATTTTTCATTTAGATGAAGACGCATATCAAATGCTTCAGCAATATTTAACAGCCATTAACACTCACTTTACTTCAAGCGACGAAGGCAAGGAAATTATTGCCGACATCGAAAACCGAATTGCTGAGATCTTACAAAGTAAAACATCGGAACAAAAACAAGTAATAACCCAAAAAGATATTGAAGAGATTATCGAAATTATGGGCCGTCCCGAAGATATTGCCGACGATGCGAGCGAAGAACAAGAAGAACACTACAAAGCTTCCAAAAGGCTTTATCGCGATCCGGACAACCGTATTCTGGGAGGTATTTGTTCCGGCATAGCCACCTACCTGAATATCGACCCGCTCATTATCCGGTTGTTATTTTTGATTTTAATCTTTGCGTATGGTGTTATTGGAATTATATATATTGTGCTATGGGCCCTGTTACCGGCTGCTCACTCTACAGCCCAAAAAATAGAAATGCGCGGAGAAAGTTTTAAGATATCCGATATCGAAAAAAATGTGCGTAATGAATACGAAAATGTAAAAAATAATCTTAAAAACATTAAAAATACGCAAGATTATGATCGTACACGTAGTTTTTTTAATGGCTTGTTTTCTGCCTTTGGCGTTCTCCTTAAGTTTGTATTTAAACTTTTGGCTGTGGTGCTGGGCTTAGCAATGATTATTACCGGAGTAGGATTCCTCATTGGGCTAACAGGAACTCTTATTATTGGAGAACCCTTTATGCCCTGGGGCCCTAATTTTGTGGATAACCAACTGCTTATTTCCGACATGATCTATTCATTTACCGATCCAAATACGGTATGGATATTAGCCATAAGTGCTATTCTGGTTGTTTTCATTCCTTTATTTGCCCTTGTTTATGGAGGATTTAAACTTTTACTGGGCATCCGCCCCAACGATAAAGCTTTTGCTGCGGTAGGTTTTACTGCATGGATTATTAGTATCATCATATTGTTCGTATTGGGAGGAACGCAAATTAGAAACATTGCGCTTTCGGTAAAAGATGAAGAAAACATAATCATTGAGGAGCCTGCCAATAAAACGTTGTATCTAAAAGCTAAAGAAGGTTTTCCGGTAATCAAATCAACCTATTATATTTTTGATAGCGAATTTATGATAATACATGATAAGAATGACCAAAAACAATTATATGCCTATCCGGAAATAAATATTGTACAGAGCCATTCGGATCAATTCGAAATTGAAATTTGTAAAGAAGGCCGTGGCAAAAACCGAATGAAAGCATTGGAAAATATTCAAAAAATAAGTTATCAATGCACCCAGCAAGACTCCATTATATGGTTTGATCCGGTTTACTTGTTGCGTGACGAAAACCGATGGACTTTTCCGGAAGTAGATATCACCGTTCGGGTACCCGAAGGATCTATTCTTTATCTGGATGAAAGTTTGGAAGAGCAACTGGATTATATTATGAAAGATAAATATTACCGTACCGAAGAGATGGTAAATCACTACTGGATGATGACCGACGATGGGCTGGCCAAATCCCTGTCAGAAAAATAAAAATAAAAAATATAGGCGTGGCACGGCTTATTCGTGCCACGTTTACACACAGGCAATGTTTCTTTTTTTAAAAAATCTAAAAAAAATATTTGTAAACAATTTTTTTTTTTATAAATTTGCAAACTCAATCACTTGTCCGATGGTGTAATTGGCAACACGTTTGGTTTTGGTCCAAAAGAGTCCAGGTTCGAGCCCTGGTCGGACAGCAAAAAGTCTCACAAACGTGAGGCTTTTTTGTTTTGTAAAGATTTATACATGTGTAAGCTTCCCCAAAAACTGGACAGTTTAAAAGTAGACAAAAATTGTTAACTTTAAACTGTAATTATGAAAAGAAAAAGATTTACCCCCCAACAAATTGCCTCCATACTCAAAGAGTATGATAAT
>JAYEKP010000066.1:0-20018 GCA_034661075.1 Bacteroidota bacterium | reverse complement strand
CTTTGTCTATAGATGCCAATCCTCGTTCAAAATCATCCATCACCGGAAGAATATTAATTAAGATATCCTCACCAGCCGATTTGTCTAACTCCATCTTTTCTTTTAATGTTCTTCGCCGATAATTATCATATTCAGCAGCCAAACGGAGATATTTGTCGTTTAGTTCTTCAATTTCTTCTTGTGCTGATTTTTTATCTTTTGAAGATTCTTGTTTTTCCGTTGTATCTTTTTTATCTTGTTCTTGCTCAACGTTGTTATCTTTAACTTTTTCCTTATGTTCTTTTTTGGTGCTCTTTTCCGATTTTGTTTTTTCTTTTTGTTCTGATTTTATTTCTTGTTGAGCTTGTTGCATATCTTTTTCGTTCTCCTTTTTGTCTTTTTTTGTCTTTTTTCCCATCGCTGTATATTTTATACTTTATTATAGATTTATATTTTGGTAACAAACATTTTGCCAAATAAATGTTTTGCGCCAATTTGACACATGCTGGTAATATCCAAATGAAATAATGGCAAATGATTTTGTATGCTATCGAGCAATGAAATTAAAAAAGCTTAGTCCATCCTTTTGATATTGGCACCTAATGCATTTAACCGGTTATCGATATTTTGATAACCTCTATCAATTTGCTCGATATTATGGATTGTGCTAACTCCATCAGCTGACATGGCAGCAATTAATAAAGCAACACCGGCACGAATATCCGGAGATGTCATATCTGTTGCTCTAAGTTGTATCTTATTGTCGAGTCCGATAACTGTTGCACGGTGAGGATCGCAAAGAATAATTTGTGCGCCCATATCAATTAATTTATCCACAAAAAACAGACGGCTTTCAAACATTTTTTGATGGATTAAAACACTGCCTTTTGCCTGAGTAGCAGTAACCAACAGAACACTTAACAGGTCGGGTGTTAACCCGGGCCAGGGTGCATCGGCAATGGTCATTATGGAGCCATCAATAAATGTTTCTATTTGATAATTCCGATGTTCGGGAATATAAATATCATCATTCGATTTCTCAAGCTGAATTCCTAATCTGCGAAAAGCAGTAGGTATAATTCCCAGGTTTTCGAAGGAAACGTTTTTTATGGTTATTTCTGAACCGGTCATTGCTGCTAACCCGATAAAACTACCAATTTCAATCATATCGGGTAGGATGGTATGCTCACAGCCGCCAAGTTCTTTAACCCCTTCGATGGTAAGCAGGTTCGATCCGATTCCGGAAATTTTTGCACCCATACTCACCAACATTTTACATAGCTGTTGAATATAAGGTTCACAGGCTGCATTGTAAATTACTGTTTGCCCTTTAGCCATCACGGCGGTCATAATAATATTGGCGGTTCCGGTTACCGAGGCTTCTTCAAGTAACATTTTGGCGCCTTGTAAGTTCTTTCCTCTTACTTTATATGAGTTATCTTTATGGCTAAATTCAAATTTAGCACCCAGTTTTTCAAAACCAATAAAGTGAGTATCCACTCTTCGTCGGCCTATTTTATCTCCTCCGGGCTTAGGAATATATCCTTTACCAAAGCGTGCAAGAAGAGGGCCAATCATCATAATTGAACCACGGAGAGAGATTGATTTTTCTCTATACTCTTCGGTTTGCAGATAATTGAAATCAATGTCTTTGGCAGTAAAGGCATAAGATGATTTATTTAGCTTTTCTACTTTAACACCAATTGACTCGATTAAATCGATGTGCTTATTTACATCCCTAATATTAGGAATATTATGAATGGTAACTTTTTCAGGTGTTAAAAGTACTGCACTAATGATTTGTAAAGCTTCGTTTTTTGCTCCCTGTGGGGTAATATCACCTTTTAATTTTTTCCCTCCGTGAATAACAAATGAACTCATATTAATCCTTTTTTGGGAAGATAATTTATTTTTTTCGCTGACTGCGGCGCCGTTTGTTTTTGGCTAAAATATCCTTTGTCTCTGTTAATTGTGTATTTTGTGCATTAATGTCAATTTTACCTCCCGACATTTCTTTCAGGTCAGAAAAAATATGTTCATCAGAAACCGCTTCTTTATTCCATGTTAAGTAGCTTTTTTTCATGTGGTTGGCAATTAACTGTACAAGAATATCTTTTAATTCTCCTTCCTTCATATCTATGGCATATTGAATCATTTTTTCAATGGTTTTGCCATAATGTTTAAACCTGGCATTTTTATTATTATAAGGAACAGGTTCTGGTTTTTTCGTTAAAGTTTCAATATCTGGAGTTTCATATGGAGAGTCAATGTCTAGTTTAAATTCTGAAATGATGGCTAAGTGATCCCACAATTTATGTTTAAAATCGGCAATATCTCTTAAATGGGGGTTCATATTACCCATTATATTGATTATTGTTTGAGCCATTTTGTTTCTTTTCTCTCTATCGGGCTCTTCTATAGTGAGCTCAATCATTTTTTGGATATTCCTTCCATACTCGGGTAAAACCATCTTTTTTCTGCTTGTATTATATTCCATAAATGAATTAATTTTTTGCAAAAATAATCTATTTTGATTTAGCATTCAAAGATTTAACCCGTTAATTCGTAAAATATTGTTAACGAAAGCAATAAAAAAGAGGCTTTACAAAGTATCTGTGGTACTTTGTATGACCCGCCCGGCAAGCTGCATATTAGAAAAGGGAAAAATAATTATTTTCCCCGGTTTAATATTTTTGGTCAATACCTAAATATTTTACTCACCCAGGTAATATTTTACTCCTATTAAACTTCTTAAAGTAAAACGACCTTCAAGATATAGTTCCGGAGCTAACTCGAAGTTAAGAGATAACTTTTTAAACTCTTTAAGAGGGGAAACCTCTAATACTACAGGAAATGTAACGACATTGCCATCACCACCATCAGTAAAATAATCGGTTCTAAAGCCTATCCCTACTGAAAATTTGTGATATTCCCGGGGGGAAAAATGGTAAAAAGCATCTAACTCCAGTTGGATATCTCTCATTTCCCGGTTGGCAAAAGTTTTTAATTCCCCTCCAATAGCTGACTGATTAATGGTAAATGGAGAATAACTTACACTAATCACATCTGGAAAATAATGAGTAATTCCTACTTGTGAATATGCTTTTGCACAAAAAAAGAACAATAAAATGACAAAGCTTGATTTAAATATAGTTTTCATGATTCAACGATTTTAAAAATTAAAGTGTCTTTGTATTGATATAGTTAAATTTTATTCAATGATTTTTAGTTTAGCAAATTTTAATAAAAGTTGTTTTTCTCCAACCCCCTCGAACAGCACTTTTGCTTTTTTATTGGGTTTTTTTCCTTCAATTTTAATCACTTCTCCTAACCCGAATTTACTATGACGGACAATCATTCCTTCTTTTATTAAATCTGGATGATCAGGCGTAAAATCATTTGCTGTTTGGGCAGCCGCTTTTTTTCCTGCCTCACTTATTTTTAATAATTTTTTACTGGCTTGAGGTACAGTAGCATTTATTCCGGATTTCTCGCCTGCCAGATGAGCAGGCTTTTTTTCGAATCGTAGTTTTGATGAAGCTTCATAAATATTATCGAAACTCGTAAACGATGATTTTGGTTCATCGTAAAACGATTCGGGTAAATCAAGGTATTTTTCATCAATCTCTTTAATAAAACGGCTTGGACGGCAAGAAGTGGGAGTCCCCCATTTATACCTTTCGCGGGCAAACGAAATAACAGCAGATTCTTCAGCTCTGGTTAAGGCTACATAAAAAAGCCTGCGTTCTTCT
Organism: Bacteroidota bacterium; assembly: GCA_034661075.1. GTDB lineage: Bacteria > Bacteroidota > Bacteroidia > Bacteroidales > UBA12077 > UBA12077. The sequence goes on along the minus strand of JAYEKP010000066.1, from coordinate 16,287 downwards.
TCGAGCTCTTTTTGTGTACCCGACGACATAGGAGAGGGGAATAAGTCTTCTTCTAAACCTACTAGAAAAACCTGTTTAAATTCAAGCCCTTTCGCCGAGTGAATGGTCATGATCGTAACTTTATTAAAATCTTCTTCTTTTTCATTATCCTGGTTGGTTAATAAGGCTACATTCTCCATAAATTTATCCAGTGAAGGGAAAAAATCCGGATCGTCGTTACTGTCGACATACTCCTTTATGCCGTTTAATAACTCTTCCAGATTTTCTAACCGGGTTTGCTCTTCATGCGACTGTGGATTTTTAAACTCTTTCATTATGCCAGATTCATTGGCTATTTCTGTTGCAGCATCGAAAGCATCGTAGCTTTTAATATTTTCCGAGAAATTGTTTATTAAGGTTCTGAATTGTATTAATTTATTTTTTGTGCCAGCGTTTAACCCTGACTCAACTTTCTCAATATTAGCTAATACATCCCATGTGTTTAATTCATTTTGTTTGGCAAAGTTATCGATTTTTGAAATCGTAGTATTTCCAATGCCACGGGTTGGGTAATTGATAATTCGTAAGAGGGCTTCATCATCTTTTTTGTTAACCGCCAGACGAAAATAAGCCAGCAGGTCTTTTATCTCTTTTCGTTGATAAAACGAGATGCTACCATAAACCTTATAAGGGATATTGAATTTCCGAAATGCTTCTTCGAAATTTCTCGATTGCGCATTTGTCCGATAAAGGATGGCAAAATCTTTGTATTCATAACTTCGCTCTGCAATCGTATCTTCAATAATTCTTGCAATTTTATAGGCTTCGTCTTTATCGGTATCGGCTTCAATAACTTTTATCTTATTTCCGGTATCGTTTTTTGAATAAACTTTTTTGGGAATTTGTTCTTTGTTTTTTTTAATCAAGCTGTTTGCAGCTTCGACAATTATTTTTGTGGAGCGGTAATTTTGTTCCAGTTTATATAAGTTGTAGCCGGGATAATCGTTTTTAAAATTGAGGATATTCTCGATTTTAGCACCTCTAAAAGCATAAATACTTTGGGCATCATCACCAACCACACAAACATTTTTTGTTTTTTCTGCAAGTTTTTTAATAATTAAATATTGAGCAAAATTGGTGTCTTGATATTCATCTACCAAAATGTATTTAAATTTATGTTGGTATTTTTCTAAAATAGCAGGAAAATCCCTAAAAAGGATGTTGGTATTCAACAACAAATCATCAAAATCCATCGCATCTGCTTTTTTACATCGGTTGCTATAGATCATAAAAATTTCACCCATTCGCGGACACTTGCTTTTTTGATCCTGGATAAGGATTTGTTGGTTACTGTTATATGCCTTTGCTGTTATCAGGTTATTCTTAGCACTGGAAATACGTCCATAGATTTCTCCGGGTTTATAGGTTTTATCCTCTAGATTTAACTCTTTAATAATTTTTTTAATTAGATTTTTCGAATCAATGGTATCGTAAATGGTATAGTTTGATGTGTATCCTAATTTTTCTGCTTCGGTTCTAAGAATCCGAGCAAAAATTGAATGAAAAGTTCCCATCCATAAATATCGGGCAGTATCTTTACCAATCATTCTTGCTATTCTATTTTTCATTTCAGATGCAGCTTTATTGGTAAAGGTTAAAGCTAAAATTTGATGTGCTGGTATTCCTTGTGCTAACAAATGTGTTATTCGGTAAGTTAACACACGTGTTTTTCCCGATCCTGCACCTGCTATTACTAATGAAGGCCCTTTGTAATTTATTACAGCTTTTTTTTGCGGATCATTTAAATCTTCCAAATAATTGTAAACCATTCAATATTTTTTAGTGATGAAAAATTACAAGCTGTAAAAATAATTGCATAATCATGGCGAACCAAAACTTCTACAAAGTATTTTTTCACAAAACTGATAAGCAAACAGGTAATATCGCAACAGCTGTTTGAGAGATCAAAAAAAACATTTTAAATCATACAATTTTATTGGCAGATAATTGTTAATATTGTAGTTTTTATAAGGTATATTATATATATATATGTATAAATTTTTTCGATTTCTATTTACATGGGTATTTGTTGGTTTAGCTTTTTCTGCATTTTCACAAATTACTTCAAATGCCGAATTTTCAGAAGCTACAACCTTTGATGAAAATATTAAAATTTTCGTGTTTTGTACAGATGATGAAAATGGAGGAATGCTAACTGCAAATGATTCTTCCGGAATTGGAGGTTATGGTTTCGAGTGGTATAAATACAATGAAGAAGATAATGCATTTAATATTTCGATTAATGAAAATATCACCATTAGTAATGACTCGGTGAGTTCTACGATTCAAAATCTGGCATCTGGGGGGTATAAAGCAATGCTAACTAAAGGAGATACTAAACAAGAATATATTGCCTGGGTTTATAACAATACTCAATTGTCAATTGATATTCAGGTTTTAAATCCTTTAGATTGTGATTTGTTAGAGCTAAGAGCACCAACAAATTTCGACACACAATTTTATTATTATGATACAATAAATGGAACATCTTATTTGTTAGATAATTCAAAACAACAATATAACTGGAGCTCTGAACCAACATTGGAAAGTTTGCGGAATTATAATTATTCATATACCAGTACAGCTGTTTTGCCAACAGAAAATACTACGTTTTATGTTACCATAACCGACCGTTTTGGCTGCGAGGCAGATGATTTTATCGATTATACTGCTGTTGAAACAAAAGCAAAATTTAATATATCTTCTATTGATGAAGATGGTGTTGTTATCGAAACAAGCGAAGAATCCATTTCCGGATCAGCACCTTTGAAAATACGGTTTGAGAATTTATCAGAAAATGGATATGATTATACGTATTTTTTTGGTGATTCATTAATCGATAACGACGAGGATACTGTTTTTACTACAGACTATTCTTTACAACCTGAGCACACCTATTATTATAGTGCTCCTGATTCGGGCAAAACATATACTGCCTGGTTATATAGCGAAAGTAGTTATGGCTGTATTGATTCAATGTCATTAGAGATTTTTATCGAACCAACATCCATTGAATTTCCAAATGTTTTTACTCCCAATAATGATAACATTAATGATGTCTATCAATTAACCGATTTTAAATCGATTCGAAATTTTAAAATAACAATATTTAACAGAGTAGGGCAGGTTGTCCATCAATTTGAAGGTGATGCCCGGGATTGGGATGGCTGGGATGGCACCGTTAAGAATAGTAACCGTGAAGCCCCCGAAGGAAATTATTTTTTTGTGGTTGAAGTTTTGGGTTGGGATACGAAAAAATATAACAACAAAAACTTGAATTATACTGGTGTTACTGAAGCAACTGAAGATGTTGAAAAAAGTTCAGAAGGGAATTTTTTTGGTGTTATCCGGTTGTTTAGATAAAAAGATATATACTAATATAGGTATCAAAAAAAGGGATGAATGAATCACCCCCTTTTATTTATGTAAAGAATTAATTATCTCTATTCTTCTTCTTCCTGCTCTTCGAAAGCTTTCATTAATTTTTTCTGAACATCCATTGGAACCTGCTCATATTTTGCAAATTTCATGGTGTAGGTTGCTCTACCTCCGGTTAAAGAACTTAATGAAGTTGAATATTTGTTTAACTCAGCTAAAGGTACTTTTGCATTAATTTTTTCAAAACCTTTATCGCTATTCATTCCTTCAATCATGGCTCTTCTGCCTTGTAGGTCGCTCATTACATCACCCATTCGGTCTGATGGCACAAGAACTTCTACATCATAAATAGGTTCCATAATTTTTGGACCTGCATTTTTAAATGCTGCTTTAAAGGCATTTCTTCCGGCAAGTTTAAATGAAATTTCGTTTGAATCAACAGGATGCATTTTCCCATCATATACAGCTACTCTAATATCACGGGCATATGATCCTGTTAATGGGCCTTCTTCCATTTTTTCCATTATCCCTTTTAAGATTGCGGGTAAAAAACGAGCATCAATAGCACCTCCAACAATACAATTATAATAAACTAATTTACCTCCCCAGGGCAATGCATGCTCTTCTTTATTTCTTACCGATACTTTTATCTCTTTTCCATTTACTTTATAAACGGTTGGATCAGGCATATTTTCTTTATAAGGTTCAATAACCATATGTACTTCACCAAACTGGCCAGAACCTCCAGATTGTTTTTTATGTCGATAACTTGATTCCGCTATCTTGGTTATTGTTTCACGGTAAGGTATTCTTGTAGGATAAAATTCAGTTTCGATTTTATAAATATGATCAAGATGCCATTTTACCATATTATTTAAATGATATTCTCCTTGTCCGTATAAAATAATTTGTTTTAGTTCTTTTGAATATTCAACTTTTACCGTTGGATCAATTTCATGTATACGGGATAAAGCTTCTCCTAATTTCTCATCATCCGATTCGTTAACTGCTTTTATAGCAGTTCTGTGTTTTGCTTCTGGGAATAAGATTTCAGGAAGTTTAAATGATTTTTTAGGGTCCGATAATGTATGATTAGTTTTAGTGTTTTTTAATTTTACAGCAGCACCAATATCACCAGCAACAAGCTTTGCAATTTTCGTTCTGTTTTTTCCAGCTACAGCATATAGTTGAGATAAACGTTCTTTAGAACCAGTATTATTGTTGTTTAAATCCATTCCTTCGGATACTTGTCCTGAAACAACTTTAAAATAGTTGATTTCGCCAATATGTGGTTCATTGGCTGTTTTAAAAACAAATAAACCCGTTGGCCCATCTTCTTTACATTCAATGGTTTCTCCGTTAATGGTTTCTGGTGCAGGCATCATATTTGGAGAAGGTGCTACATTTGTAATAAATTCTAAAATCCTTTTAATGCCAATACTTTTTTCAGCTGAAGCACAAAATAAAGGATACATTCCACGATTGATTAATCCTGCAGTTATTCCCTTTCTCATTTCATTTTCGTCCAGTGATTCTTTTTCAAAAAACAATTCCATTAACTGTTCATCATTTTCTGCTGCTGATTCTACTAGCGCATTATGTAATTCTTCTGCAGTGTCTTTTTGATCATCAGGGATATCAAGAATTTCTCTTTCTCCCTTGTCATTAAATTTATACATTTTCATTGTTAAAACATCAATGATGGCATTAAAATCAGGGCCAGTAGCAACGGGATATTGTATAACAACCATTTTGTTACCAAAGGCAGTTTTTAATGACTCTATGGCTTTTTCATGGTTTGCACCTTCATGATCTAATTTGTTTAAAACAAATATTAATGGTTTATTGTATTTTTCACAATGCCTGCTTAAAATCTCGGTCCCAACTTCAACACCATTTTGAGCATTAATTAACATAACTGCCTGATTCGCTGCATAAAATGAAGATATAACTCCTCCTATAAAATCGTCAGCACCAGGAGTATCGATAATATTAATTTTATGATCATTAAATTCGGTATATAAAACAGTGGAAAATACTGAATTTAGGTTTTCATGTTCAATTTCATTATAGTCGGAAGCCGTGTTTTGTCCATCAATACTTCCTTTTCTTTCAATTATTCCTCCTTCAAAGAGCATCGCTTCGGCCAGGGTTGTTTTCCCTGAACCCGCATTTCCAATCAAAGCGATATTCCTTATTTTATCCGTTTGATAAGTTTTCATATGTATTTTAAGATTTAATGAATAATTATTATAACTTTTTTAAAAACAACACATTTATTATAAGATAGATAAACGGGCTTCAAAAATAGTAAAATTTTATCAACACACAAGTGATGGCATATAATAATATATAGGTATTGAATATTTTTATTTTCTCTTTAATATCTTTCTAAATAAGGCCACCTAAATAATTTAATTCCAAATCATTTGTGATTTATCAAAAAAGATTTTAATTTTGCGGCATTTTCCGACAAGAAATTTGTGTGGTTAAATCAGTAAAAATCAATGAATTTTAAATTTTAAGAGATTTATTTCAGTAGGATCATCAAATCTTCTGAAACATCTAAAAATTAAGAAATAAATTTAAATATTTTGTGGATTTTTTAAAAAAAAAGAATACCTTTGCGAACCGATTTTGTAAAAAATTAATTTAAATAATTAACTATATGCCTACAATACAGCAGTTAGTAAGAAAAGGAAGAAAGCAAATTGTAGAGAAGAAGAAGGCTCCTGCTTTGGATGCATGTCCACAGAGAAGAGGTGTTTGTACTCGAGTATATACTACAACACCAAAGAAGCCAAACTCTGCTATGCGAAAAGTTGCCAGGGTTAGGTTAACCAATGGTAAAGAAGTAAATGCTTATATCCCTGGAGAGGGTCATAATTTACAAGAACACTCCATTGTATTAATTAGAGGAGGTAGGGTGAAAGACTTACCAGGTGTTCGTTATCATCTTATTCGTGGTGCCCTTGACACATCCGGGGTAGACGGTAGAACACAGCGACGTTCAAAATATGGAACTAAAAGACCAAAGAAATAAACTAACGCAAACCGTTTAGAAAGAAATGAGAAAGTCAAAACCAAAACAGAGGATAATATTACCGGATCCAAAATATAACGATACGTTAGTAACTCGATTTGTTAACGATCTAATGATGGATGGTAAAAAAAATATTGCGTTGAATATTTTTTATGATGCAATGGATATTGTTGCAGAAAAAAATAAAGATAAAGAAAAATCTGCTTTAGAGATTTGGAAAAAAGCATTAGAAAATGTTACACCGATGGTAGAGGTTAAAAGTAGGCGAATTGGTGGTGCTACTTTTCAGGTTCCTATGGAAGTTTCTCCCAAAAGAAAGACAGCTATTAGTATCAGAAATCTGATAAAATTTGCTCGTCAAAGAAGCGGAAAAAATATGGCTGAAAAATTAGCACAGGAAATTATTGCTGCCTATAATGAAGAAGGTGGAGCATTTAAACGTAAAGAAGAAACACATAGAATGGCCGATGCGAATAAAGCGTTTGCTCATTTTAGATTTTAAATAGAAGTAAAAGGGGGTTAGAGAAAAAGGAGAAATGAATAAAACTTTGCAAAATACCAGAAATATTGGAATCATGGCTCATATTGATGCCGGGAAAACCACTACAACAGAACGTATTCTGTTTTATACTGGTATTACACATCGTATTGGCGAAGTGCATGATGGAGCTGCTACCATGGATTGGATGGTTCAGGAGCAAGAGCGTGGGATTACAATTACTTCTGCTGCAACTACTGCTTTTTGGAAGTATAAAGATCAGGAATATAAAATTAATATTATAGATACTCCCGGACACGTTGACTTTACTGTAGAGGTAGAAAGATCTTTACGTGTACTTGATGGCGCAATTGCTGTATTTTGTGCTGTGGGTGGAGTTGAGCCTCAATCGGAAACCGTTTGGAGACAAGCCGATAAATATCATGTCCCAAGAATGGCCTTTGTAAATAAAATGGACCGTTCAGGAGCCGATTTCTTTTCTGTAGTTAATCAAATTAAAGAAAAGCTGGGATCTAATCCGGTGCCTCTTCAAATACCTATAGGTTCCGAAGAATCCTTTAGAGGAGTTATTGACCTTATTGAAAATAAAGCCGTTGTTTGGCATGATGATCAAACGCTTGGAACAAATTACGAATTAGTTGAAATTCCGGATGAGTTAAAAGAAGAAGCAGAAGAGTGGAGAGGTAAACTAATTGAAGCTGTTGCTGAACACGATGATGCTTTATTGGAAAGATTTTTTGAAGATCCGGATTCTATTACTAAAGATGAAATGTTAGCTGTTATTCGCAAAGCAACCATTGAAATGACTATTACACCTGTGCTTTGTGGGTCAGCATTTAAAAATAAAGGCGTTCAACGATTACTCGATTCTATTATTGCATTCTTACCCAGCCCGCTTGATGTTGGGAACATTAAAGGAATTAATCCTAAAAACGACCAGGAAGTTGAACGTAAACCTGATGCTAATGAACCACTTGCTGCATTAGCATTTAAAATTGCTACCGACCCTTATGTTGGTAGATTGGCTTTTTTAAGAGTATATTCAGGGAAAATTGATGCTGGTTCCTATGTATTAAATGTACGAACCGGAAAGCGCGAAAGAATTTCCCGTTTATATCAAATGCATGCCAATAAGCAAAATCCAAAAGATTTTATTGAAGCTGGAGATATTTGTGCTGCAGTAGGGTTTAAAGATTTAAGAACCGGTGATACCCTTTGCAATGAAAAACATCAGATTGCTTTGGAATCAATGGAGTTTCCAGAACCAGTAATTGGTATTGCTGTGGAACCAAAAACTCAAAAAGACCTGGATAAATTAAATCTAGCCCTCCAGAAATTGGCCGAAGAAGATCCTACTTTTACTGTAAAAGTGGATGATGATTCAGGTCAAACGGTAATTAGTGGTATGGGAGAATTACATTTGGAAATTTTACTCGATCGTTTAGTTCGCGAATTTAAAGTTGAATGTAACCAGGGTGCACCACAGGTTAATTATAAAGAAGCAATTACTAAAGAAGTTGAACACCGCGAAGTATTTAAAAAGCAAACTGGTGGTAGAGGTAAATTTGCAGATATACAAGTTATTATTGGCCCTGCAGATGATGATACGAAAGAACTTCAATTTATTGATAAAATAAAAGGTGGAAATATTCCTAGAGAATATATACCTGCAATTCAGAAAGGTTTTAAAGAAGCAATGTATAATGGTGTATTGGCAGGTTATCCTGTGGATAGCCTAAAAGTAACATTGATTGATGGATCATATCACGATGTGGATTCTGATGCACTATCTTTTGAAATTGCAGCAAAAATGGCTTTTAAATCTGCTTGTGCCAAAGCTAAACCAGTTCTTTTAGAACCAATTATGGCTGCTGAAGTTGTTACTCCGGAAGAGTATATGGGAGACATTATTGGTGACTTTAACAGACGAAGAGGTAAAGTAGAAGGAATGGAAAATAGAGGTGGTGCAAGAGTTATAAAAGCTAAAGTTCCATTAGCCGAAAAATTTGGCTATGTAATAGTACTAAGAACCATAAGTTCAGGACGAGCTACTTCGTCAATGGAATTTTCTCATTACGAGGAAGTACCTAAGGAAATAGCTAAAGAGATTGTAGAGAAAACAAAAGGGAAAAGCGAATTTGTTTAATTTGGATAAGAATGAGCCAAAAGATTAGAATTAAGTTAAAATCTTACGATCACAACCTGGTAGATAAATCTGCCGAAAAGATCGTTAAAACAGTAAAATCTACTGGAGCTGTTGTAAGTGGTCCAATACCACTACCTACTCATAAAAGAGTTTTTACAGTATTACGTTCTCCATTTGTTAATAAGAAATCGAGAGAACAATTTCAGTTATCATCTTATAAACGTTTGTTGGATATTTACAGTTCAACGCCAAAAACGATTGATGCATTGATGAAATTGGAATTACCCAGTGGAGTTGAAGTAGAAATTAAAGTATAATAAAGAAAAAAAGAAAGCGATGCCAGGATTAATTGGAAAAAAGATTGGAATGACTTCCATCTTCAGTGCCGAGGGAAAAAATATTCCATGCACTGTTATTGAGGCCGGGCCATGTGTGGTAACACAGGTAAAAACCGTTGAAAACGACGGATATCATGCTTACCAACTGGCTTATGACGAAAAAAAGGAAAAAAATACGCCCAAGCCGATGATTGGCCACTTTAAAAAAGCAAAACAAACTCCTAAAAGAGTTTTACATGAGTTTGTAAATTTTGCTAAAGACTATAAAGTAGGCGAAGATGTTACTATCGACATATTTAATGAAGATATGTGGGTTGACGTAACAGGATTTTCTAAAGGAAAAGGTTTCCAGGGTGTTGTTAAACGATATGGATTCCGAGGTGTTGGAGGACAAACACACGGTCAGCACAATAGACTCCGGGCTCCCGGATCTTTAGGTGCTTCATCATATCCTTCCAGAGTGTTTAAAGGAATGAGAATGGCCGGACAAACGGGTAATAAAAAAGTTAAGCTCATCAACCTTAAAGTTATTAAGGTAATTAAAGAGAATAATTTATTAGTTGTTAAGGGATCAGTTCCTGGTGCAAATGGATCATATTTAATTATTCAAAAGTAATGGAATTATCTATAGTTAATATAACAGGCGAAGATACCGGTAAAAAAGTTACCCTTAATGATTCGATTTTTAAAATCGAACCAAACGATCATGTCATTTATTTGGATGTTAAACAATATTTGGCTAACAAACGTCAGGGTACTCATAAAGCAAAAGAAAGAAATGAGATCGCCGGTAGTACAAAAAAGATTAAACGACAAAAAGGTACTGGAACTGCACGAGCTGGGAGTATAAAATCTCCTGTTTTTAGAGGTGGTGGAAGAGTATTTGGCCCTAAACCGCGAGATTACTCTTTTAAGCTAAATAAAAAAGTAAAATTACTTGCTCGTAAATCAGCTTTAAGTTATAAAGCAATGGATAGCAATATTAAAGTATTAGAAAACTTTAATTTTGAAGTTCCTAAAACCAAAGAATTTGTTGATCTACGAAATAATTTAGGAGTAGCTGATAAAAAAGTACTTTTAGTTTTATCTGAACAAAATAAAAATATATATTTGTCATCCAGAAATTTACAGGATGTTAAAGTTGTAAATGTCTCAGATATAAATACTTACGATATAGTAAATGCATCAGTTGTCCTCTTTGTTGAGAACTCAATTGAACCATTACATAAAATGTTTAGAATTTAGAAAAAAATTATAACAATGGATATTTTGTTAAAACCAATAGTAACCGAGAAAATGACTGAGCAGGGCGAAGACCTGAACAGATACGGTTTTATTGTGGATAAAAGAGCAAATAAAGTACAGATTAAAAATGCTGTAGAGGAAATGTATGGTGTGTCAGTTGAGGCTGTTAATACTATGCGTTATCTGGGTAAGGAAAAATCCCGCTATACTAAGTCGGGAATTATTCAAGGGCAATCAAAATCATTTAAGAAAGCGATTGTAACATTAGTTGAAGGAGAAAAAATAGATTTTTATAGCAATATTTAATTAATATGGCAGTAAGAAAATTAAAACCTGTAACACCAGGACAAAGACATAAAATTATCGGTGCTTTTGATACAATCACCAAAAGTACACCGGAAAAATCTTTGTTAGCACCCCTTAAAAAATCAGGAGGTAGAAATAGTGATGGAAAAATGACGATGAGATATCTTGGCGGAGGCCATAAACAAAGATACCGAATCATTGATTTTTTGCGCAACAAAGATGGAATGGAAGCTACGGTAAAAAGTATTGAATACGATCCAAATAGAACTGCAAGAATTGCATTGGTAGTATATGAAGATGGTGAGAAAAAATATATCATCGCTCCTAATGGATTAAAAGTAGGACAAAAAATTAAATCTGGAGAAGGAGTTGCCCCAGAAGTAGGAAACACATTGTTCTTATCAAACATTCCATTAGGTACAATAATTCATAATATAGAATTACATCCAGGTAAAGGAGGTGCATTAGCCCGTAGTGCTGGATCTTATGCACAGCTTACATCTCGTGATGGGAAATATGCAATTGTTAAGTTACCCTCTGGTGAATCAAGGATGATTTTAACAACTTGCCGTGCTACTATTGGTACTGTTTCGAATGCCGACCATAGCCTTGAAATATCAGGCAAAGCCGGACGTAAAAGATGGTTGGGCAGAAGGCCAAGAGTACGTGGTGTGGTGATGAATCCAGTAGACCATCCAATGGGTGGTGGTGAAGGAAGAGCCTCAGGTGGTCATCCAAGATCAAGAAATGGAGTACCGGCCAAAGGTTATAAAACAAGAGCCAGAAAAAAGGCTTCGAATAAGTATATTGTTGAAAAACGTAAGAAATAAAAAAGATTGCTATGAGTCGATCATTGAAAAAAGGCCCATTTATTGATTATAAACTTGAGAAAAGAGTTCTTGAAATGAACGAATCAGGGAAAAAATCTGTTGTTAAAACCTGGTCGCGCAGATCTATAATTTCACCAGATTTTGTTGGGCATACTATTGCAGTTCATAATGGAAATAAATTTATCCCGGTATATGTTACTGAAAATATGGTAGGACATAAATTAGGAGAATTTGCTCCAACCAGAACATTTAGAGGCCATGCCGGAAATAAAAAATAAACCTACGATAGTATTATTTAAAAATATTAGATTATAATGGGTGCAAGAAAAAGAATAAGAGCGAATAAGATAAAAGAAAGCAAAAAAAATCAATATTTTGCTAAACTTAGAAATTGCCCTACTTCGCCACGAAAAATGCGATTAGTTGCTGATATGGTGAGAGGGATGGAAGTAAATCGAGCTCTTGATGTATTGAAATATAGTTCGAAAGAAGCATCAAATCGTTTAGAAAAATTACTTTTGTCAGCTATTGCTAACTGGCAGGAAAAAAACGAAGGTGTTCGAATAGAAGATAGCAAATTAATCGTGAAAGAGATCTTTGTTGATGGTGGAAGAACTTTAAAAAGAATTCAACCGGCTCCACAAGGTAGAGCTCACAGAATTAGAAAGAGATCAAATCACGTGACATTAGTGCTGGATAATTTAAATAACAACGATACTCAAACAGAACAATAGATGGGACAAAAAGTTAATCCGATAGGAAATCGATTGGGAATCATTAAAGGATGGGATTCTAATTGGTACGGTGGAAAAAACTATGCTGACAAGCTGGTTGAGGATAATAAGATTAGAAAATATCTTGAAGCTCGATTAGCCAAAGCAAGTATATCTAAGATTGTTATTGAAAGAACTTTAAAATTAATAACCGTTACGGTTAATACCGCACGCCCGGGAATTATTATTGGTAAAGGTGGCCAGGAAGTAGATAAACTTAAAGAAGAGTTAAAAAAGATTACTCGTAAAGAGGTTCAGATTAATATCTTCGAAGTGAAAAGACCGGAACTTGATGCTACTATCGTTGGCAATGCTATTGCAAGACAAATCGAAGGTAAAGTGTCATACCGTAGAGCGATTAAAATGGCAATTGCCTCTACCATGAGAATGGGTGCTGAAGGAATTAAAGTTCAAATTTCTGGACGTTTGGGTGGTGCTGAAATGGCTCGTACCGAAGTTTATAAAGAAGGACGTACACCATTGCATACATTCCGTGCCGATATTGATTATACGTTAAGCGAAGCACTAACCAAAGTTGGTTTAATTGGTATTAAAGTATGGATTTGTAGAGGTGAAATTTTTGGAAAAAGAGATCTTTCACCAAATATTGGTGCTTCCAAAAACCAAAAACCATCGAAAGGTGGCTTCAAGAAAAAAAGAAAATAAGCAATAATTTAAATTTATTATTGGAATGTTACAGCCAAAGAAAACGAAATACAGAAGAGTCCAAAAGGGTAAAATGAAAGGAAATGCCCAACGAGGAAATCAATTGGCATTTGGTTCATTTGGAATCAAAGCGATGGAAGAGTGCTGGATTACAGGACGACAAATTGAGGCCGCTCGACAAGCAGTGACTCGTTATATGAAACGGGAAGGTCAGATTTGGATAAGGATTTTTCCAGACAAACCAATCACCAAAAAGCCAGCAGAAGTACGTATGGGTAAGGGACGTGGAGCACCAGAAGGATTTGTAGCACCAGTAAGACCCGGACGTATTTTAATTGAAGCCGAAGGTGTATCCCTTAAAGTAGCTCAAGAAGCATTACGTCTTGCAGCTCAAAAATTACCAATCCCAACGAAGTTCGTTGTTAGACGTGATTATGTTGAAAACATAAATTAGTGAGAAATGAAAAATTCTGAAATTAGAGAATTAACAACAAAGGAGATTGAGGAAAGAATCGATACAGAAAAAACGATGCTTACTCGTCTAAAGCTTAATCATGCCGTGTCTCCTTTAGACAATCCTTTGAAAATTAAACAAACACGCAAGAATATTGCAAGATTAATGACTGAGTTGCGTAAAAGAGAATTAAAAGAAAATTCGAATAGTTAATTTTTAACAATGGAAACAACAAGAAGACTGAGAAAAGAACGTATTGGTGTTGTTGTTAGCAATAAAATGGATAAAACCATTGTCATTGCTGTAGAACGAAAAGTAAAACATCCAAAGTACGGCAAATTCATCAAAAGCAGGAAAAAATTTACTGCACACGATGAAGAAAATACTTGCAATATAGGCGATACTGTTAAAATTATGGAAACAAGGCCTTTAAGCAAAAATAAATGTTGGAGATTAGTAGAAATTATTGAAAGAGTTAAATAGTCATGATACAACAAGAAAGTAGACTAACAGTTGCTGACAACAGCGGAGCCAAAGAAGTGTTGTGTGTACGCGTATTAGGAGGTACACATAAAAGATATGCTTCTATTGGCGATCAGATCGTAGTAACTGTTAAAAGTGCTTTACCATCAGGTGAAATAAAAAAAGGAACAGTATCTAAAGCTGTTGTCGTTAGAACAAGAAAAGAAGTTCGTAGACCCGATGGTTCTTATATACGTTTTGACAACAATGCTGTTGTATTGTTAAATAATGTAGGTGAAATTCGTGGTACACGTATTTTTGGCCCAATACCAAGAGAATTACGTGAAAATTATATGAAAATCATCTCATTAGCTCCAGAAGTATTATAATTTAAAATCATTGCTGCATGCAAAGGAAGAAATTACACATAAAAAAAGGCGATACGGTTTACGTAAATGCAGGTGAATATAAAGGTCAACAAGGCAAAGTACTTGAAGTAATTTATGACAAGGAAAAAGCAATTGTTGAAGGTGTGAACATGGTTTCTAAACACACAAAGCCTAATGCAAATAACCCACAAGGTGGAATCGTAAAAAAAGAAGCACCAATTCATATTTCTAACCTAATGGTTGTTGATCCATCAACTGGAGAACCAACCAGAATTGGAAGAAAGAGAAATGATAAAAATAAATTAGTGCGATATTCAAAAAAATCAGGAGAGGAGATTAAGTAATGGAATATACGCCTTTATTAAGAGAAAAATACAGAAAAGAAATTATTCCAGCCTTAACTAAGGAATTCAAGTATAAAACAATCATGGAAGTTCCAAGGCTGGTTAAGATAACGCTAAACCAGGGCGTGGGACAAGCTGTTGCCGATAAAAAAATGATTGAAACGGCACAAGAAGAATTAACACTTATTGCTGGGCAAAAAGCTGTTAAAACTTACTCTAAAAAAGATATCTCTAACTTTAAGTTACGTAGAGGAATGCCTATTGGTGTGAAAGTTACTTTGCGTAGAGATAAAATGTATGAGTTTATGGAAAGGCTTATTGCTATTTCTTTACCACGAATCAGAGATTTTAACGGTGTTAGTTCTAAGTTTGACGGACGCGGAAACTATACATTAGGTATCCAGGAACAAATTATTTTCCCTGAAATTGATCTTGATAAAATTAATAAAATTTTAGGATTAGAAATTACATTTGTTACTACTGCTAAAACCGATGAAGAAGGATTAGCCTTGTTACGCGAATTTGGAATACCATTTAAAAATATTAAAAAGAAATAAATAGTATGGCTAAAGAATCAATGAAAGCCCGAGAAAGAAGGCGACAAAAATTGGTTGAAAAGTACGCTGAGAAAAGAGCAAAACTTAAAGCTGAAGGTGATTATGTTGGATTAAGCAGATTACCAAAAAACTCTAATCCAATCCGGTTACATAATAGATGTTTAATTACCGGACGACCAAAAGGTTATATGAGACAATTTGGTATAAGTAGAATTACCTTTAGAGAAATGGCATCAAAAGGGTTAATTCCCGGCGTTAAAAAGGCAAGTTGGTAGATTGTAATTAAAATAAAGAAGAGATATGATCACAGATCCTATAGCAGATTATCTTACTCACATTAGAAATGCCGTGATGGCAGGTCATAGAGTAGTAGAAATTCCAGCTTCAAACTTAAAAAAAGATATTACCAAAATATTATTTGATAAAGGATACATTTTATCCTATAAGTTTGAAGATGACGATAAACAAGGTATTATAAAAATAGCATTAAAATATCACCCGGAAACAAAAGCCCCGGCTATTCGAAAGATTATCAGGGCAAGTAAACCCGGGTTGAGAAAATATGTTGGAGCCGATGAAATTCCAAGAGTACTTAATGGATTAGGTGTGGCTATTTTATCTACATCAAAAGGAGTTATCTCGGATAAAGAAGCTCGTACCTTGAACGTGGGTGGTGAAGTTTTATGTTATGTACATTAAAAAGGAGGATATTTAAATGTCACGAATTGGAATATTACCCATTAAAATACCCGGAGGCGTTACCGTTAATGTAAATGATATAAATGAGGTGCTGGTTAAAGGGCCAAAAGGTGAAATAT
>JAYEKP010000065.1:0-20032 GCA_034661075.1 Bacteroidota bacterium | reverse complement strand
TGATATTCTTCATATTTTTCATAATACTGATGAAGTAATGCATGGTGTCCGGCAAACGAATCGACCAGTGCCATTTGAAAATTTTCATCCCCGAGTAATAGGCTCTCATGCTGCGAGTGAATATCAACTAAATGCGTACTCAAATCTTTTAAAACACTTACATTAACCGGTGTATCATTAATAAAAGCTCTTGATTTTCCATTATCAGTAATTTCTCGTCTAATAATAGTGATGTCATCATAATCCAGGTCATTTTCGTCGAAGAAAGTTTTTAACCGGTAAGGTTTAATGTTGAATTTAGCCTCGACAATACATTTTTTGCTTTTATCCTTTAACACGGAGGTATCCGCTCTTTGACCAAGGATTAAAGATAAAGCACCCATCAGAATAGATTTCCCTGCACCAGTTTCGCCGGTAATAATATTCAATCCTTTATTAAAGTCAATCGTTAATTCGTTAATTAAAGCGTAATTATGAACATTTAAAGATTGGAGCATAAGCTATCTTCAGGTTATTTTTTTTGGTACTATCCTTATTTTAGTAATTAAATATTTATATTATATAAAAACACTGTTTAAATATAGTTATAAATGTGGTTGAAATATTGTTTAAATATTGCTTTTTTTGATGGATGCAATATAGTTGCTCATTTTCACAGCTAGTTTTTTTGCCTTTTTCGAAATATTTTCAAATGCATCCTTCGTTAGGTATCCTAATTCAAAAGCTAGCTCTGTTTGGCAAACAATCTCCATTAATGAGCTATACGATACATTAATAAAGTGTATTTTCTCCTGGCAACCATTCCTGCTTGTTCCTTCTGCAATATTAGATACAACTGATACTGCTGCTCTATTTATTTGCTGTACAAGAGCAAACTTTTCATCTGAGGGAAAAGAACTGCTTAACTTATAAATATCCTTTACCAACTCTTTTGAAAGCTGATAAATTTCCAACTTTTGAAAACTAAAATACAACATATAAACTACGTTAAACTATATTTTAACTACATATAAACAAATTGCAAGTTATCATTAAATACGTAGTAGAACCATTTTTCTCATTACAAACTTACTAAAAAAAGATTTTGGATATTTTAAAAAAATTAAATTTAGCAGACTAATAAAATTATAACAAGTTAGGATCCCAAAATTGTCTGTTGGTAAATTATTGTTCTTTAATTTTTTTGTATTTATCGCTACGTGTAGGGTCAATTTCCACAAGGATATTATAAACCCTGTCGGCTTCAGCCATAAACGATTCAGAAAAGACATTCACCAACTCATCCGCTTTTGCACTCATCACTAAATCAAAAATAAAAAGATATGGATCGGGTTTTTGGCGATATACTTTTTGAAGTAATTGCATACTTTCAGCGATTTCGGCTCTTCCTTGCGCTTCTTTGGAGCTCATCACATCCAGCCCTAACCGATGATAGCGGTATAAAAATTCACGCAATGGCCGATACTGGTCGTTTAATAAATTTTCTACCAGCCAATATCTATTTTTTCGGCTTTCAAATGCTTTCCATCCTTTATCGGGAGAGTTTTGTGCATTACTCACAATTTGTTCGGCTTTTTGAAAAAACTCTGTTCCTCCATACAAAGAAAAAGTATCGTAATCTAATCCAATAATAATATAGGCATAATAGGCCAGCATGGACGTTAGATTCGAACGATGTTCATTGATGCTGAATTCCAGTGGTTCAAATTCCACATACCGAAAACGGCAATCATCATCCTTAAAATTAAGAACAGTAGTATTATATGATGTGTTATATACCGGCCGTCGGCTTTGTATTTGCAAACTTCCTTTAAATTCATCGCCACTATGGTCGGTAAGGTTTATCATGATGTTACATTCAATTCGTTCTTCGTTTATGAATACATGAT
The DNA here is from genome assembly GCA_034661075.1 of Bacteroidota bacterium. GTDB lineage: Bacteria > Bacteroidota > Bacteroidia > Bacteroidales > UBA12077 > UBA12077. Next base: position 18,143 of record JAYEKP010000065.1, on the reverse strand, counting down.
TTGTCCAGGCCTGGTTATTCATGAATTCGTAGATTGCCGTCTGTAAGGTTTGAAAAACCTGTTTGTTGGTACCTTGTATCTGCGAAGAGTTTACCTGGATATTACAACGTAGCTCCTGAGCTCTGATGACCCACGGTAAAACAATAACCACTATGGTAAAAATTATTTTTCTTATCATAAAAATAAAATTCTGTACTTTCTTACAAAAGACTTATCAATTTTTTCACAATATCAACAGCCACTTCGTTTTTGGATTTCAAGTCAAAAATATCTACTTTTCCTGTTTTATCAATAATAGATATCTTATTGGTATTAACCCCAAAACCGGCACCTTTATCCTTCAACGAATTTAAAACGATAAAATCCAGGTTTTTAGTATTGATTTTTTGTTTTGCATTTTTTATTTCATCATTTGTTTCTAATGCAAATCCAACAATAATCTGATTTTTCTTTTTTATTTTTCCCAGGTGGGCAGCAATATCTTTATTAGGTTCCAGGCTAATGGCAAGGTTATCACTTTTCCGCTTCACTTTTTGTTTATATTGTTGGGCTGGCTTATAATCCGCCACGGCCGCAGACATAATAGCAGCATCACAATTTTTAAAATATTTTACCGCTGCATCAAACATTTCATCAGCTGTTTGTACATCAATTTTTTTAACAGAGGAATCATTTATGGTTAAGGCCGTTGGACCGGAAATTAAAATTACCTCAGCTCCTTGTTCGGCTAGTTCATTAGCCAAGGCATAGCCCATTTTGCCTGAACTGTAATTACCAATAAAACGGACAGGGTCAATTGGTTCATAGGTAGGTCCGGCAGTAACGAGAACTCGTTTATTTTTTAGTTTTTTTTTTACCGAAAAGAAGTCAATCACTTTTTGGATAATCATTTCAGGTTCTTCCATCCGGCCTTTTCCTGATAATCCGCTGGCCAGTTCGCCGGTTCCTGGTTCTATAATAATATTCCCGTATGATTTTAAAATTTCAATATTTTTCAAATTAGCAGTATGCTGGTACATATCTAAATCCATAGCAGGAGCAACCATAACCGGGCATTTGGCCGAAAGATAGGTAGTAAGTAATAAATTATCGGCAATCCCATGCGCCATTTTACCCATAGTATTGGCTGTTGCCGGGGCAATAAGGTATAAATCCGACCAGGAGCCTAAATCAACATGGCTATTCCATTGCCCGTTTTCGGGATCAAAAAAATCAACCAAAATTGGATTTTTAGATAAGGTTGCCATGGTTAAAGGGGTAATAAATTCTTTGGCCAGCTTCGTCATTACTACTTTAACATTTGCCCCTTCTTTAACCAGTAACCTAACAAGAATAGCAGCCTTATAGGCCGCTATACTTCCTGTAATACCCAATAAAATATTTTTATCTTTTAGCTTCATGAGCTAAATTTTTGGTTACGATTCGGGTTCTTCCGTCTCTGGTTTACGGAAATAAATCTGATCATCAATATACTCTTGCATTGCAATCAATGTAGGTTTAGGCAATCGTTCATAAAAACGTGAAATTTCAATTTGCTCTCTATTTTCAAAAACCTCTTCGAGGTTATCGGTATAAGAAGCAAATTCTTCCAGTTTTCGATTCAACTCTTCTTTCAATTCGCTAGAAATCTGATTTGCTCTTTTGGATGCAATCACTACTGTTTCGTATATATTTCCCGTTGCTTTATCAATATCGTTCAAGTTACGAGTAACAGTGGTAGCCGAAGCTTTTGTTTTTTTATAATCCATCCTTTTTTCGATTATTAATTTTTTAAATTTGATTGTGATTGATTAAAAATATTAACTGCTTCTTTATAATGCTCACTTTCTGGAAATTCACCAACAAATGAATAATATTCATCAACAGTTAACTGATATCTTTCTGTTCTTTTCTCCTGGATACTATTTTCTGCCAAAAGAAATCGTGATTTCAATATAAGATACATCACCTCTTCTCGGTGCTTTGAATTTGGAAATTCATCCAAACAATTATTTAAAGCTACAACAGCCGCTTTATAATCTCCTATATCATAATACAATTTAGCACTCATAAATGATTTTTCGACAAGTTTATCCCGCATCTCTTCTACATATTGAACACATTCATCTATTCGCTCGCTATTGGGATACCTCGACATGTATAATGCAAATAAAGAAATCGCCTGATAGGTATTCCCTTGATCTAAGCTGGGCCGTGGTGATAACATGTAGTTACAATAAGCATTCATATACTCTGCTTCTTCCACAAAGTCACTGTTGCCATAAGTTCTTCTAAACTCATCAAAATAATAGGCTGCAAGTAAATAATTACCCTGGTGATAATTACAATAGGCACTATAAAAAAATACGGTATCGGCTTGTTTGGTACCTTTCAAAACAGACTTAAGCTGCTCGAACAAACCATCGGCACGTACATAGTCCTCTTCTTCATAATACTCAAGTGCTTTTGTGTACTTTAATTTATAATCACGACTTTTCAGCAACTTCTCGTATTTACAAGAAGAAACAGTAACTAAAACTAATATAATTATGGGTAATAGCTTCTTCATTTTTTTAAACATTTTGCAAATGTACAATTTTAGTTTAAAATGCTAAAATTTAATGTATCTAAACGTATAAAAAATTTAATTTATTTTTTACAATTTGCTAATATTTTAAAAAAACGTACTTTTGTGCCATAAATTTAAATTAATCACAAAACTTTAAGGTCGTGGATATTTTTGATAAAATACAAAAAAGCATGGGCCCATTGGGTCAATACATGAATGAAGCACATGGATATTTTACGTTCCCAAAACTGGAAGGTGACATTCATCCAAAAATGAAATTTAGAGGAAAAGAAGTATTAACCTGGAGTCTAAACAATTATCTTGGTTTAGCCAACCATCCGGAAGTACGAAAAGCGGATGCAGAAGCGGCAAAGGAATATGGTTTAGCTTACCCAATGGGTGCAAGAATGATGTCGGGGCAAACCAGCAAACATGAAGAGTTAGAAAATGAATTAGCCGAATTTGAGGGTAAACCCGATGCTTTTCTCCTTAATTTCGGGTACCAGGGAATGGTTTCTATCATTGATACAATGGTTACGCGAAATGATGTTATTGTGTACGATTCCGAATCACACGCCTGTATCATGGATGGCGTTTTCCTTCACAAAGCCAAAGGAGGGAAAAGTTTTGTATATGCCCACAATGACATTGCTAAATGTCAAAAAATGTTAGATTTTGCCACAAAAAAAGCAAATGAAACCGGTGGTGGCATTTTATTAATTACCGAAGGAGTTTTCGGAATGGCCGGTGACCTCGGAAAATTAAAAGACATTGTTGGGTTAAAAGAAAAATATGATTTCCGTATTCTTGTGGACGATGCACATGGTTTTGGTACCATGGGTAAAACAGGTGCCGGAACGTCTGAACATTTTGGTGTTCAGGATGGCATTGATATTTATTTTGCCACTTTTGCCAAAGCGATGGCCGGTATTGGTGCTTTTGTGGCATCTTCCGAAGAGGTAGTTAATTTCCTAAGATATAATATGCGTTCGCAAATCTTTGCTAAATCACTTCCTATGCCAATGGTTATTGGTGCATTAAAAAGATTAGAACTCCTAAAAACTGAAAAAAAATTAAAAGAAAACCTTTGGACTGTAGTAAAAGCCTTACAAGAAGGGTTACGTGATGCAGGATTTAATCTTGGAAATACAGAATCTCCGGTTACTCCCGTTTATTTGTCTGGTAGTGTACCTGAAGGAACAAACATCACCATGGATCTAAGAGAAAATTATAATGTATTCTGTTCGATTGTAACCTACCCAGTGATTCCGAAAGGACAATTATTGTTGCGATTAATCCCAACCGCCATGCATACCCTCGAAGATGTTGAGTATACAATTAATGCATTTAAAGCAGTACATGAAAAATTAGTTGCAGGCGAATATAAATCCGAGACAATCGCTAAAGTATAAATTTTAGTTTTTACGTTAATTGAAAAAGAGCTGCAAAAATTTAATTTAGCAGCTCTTTTTTTTGAATACTTCAAGCGTTATTATTTTTGGGAAGATAAAAACCTTTCCGCGTCAATAGCAGCCCTGCAACCTGATCCTGCAGCGGTAATAGCTTGCCTGTAATGGGGATCCATTACATCGCCACAGGCAAACACACCATCTACCTTGGTCTTAGATGTGTCTAGTTGGGTTTTAATGTACCCTACCTCATCGGTATCAATATAATCCTTAAAGATATCAGAATTTGGTTTATGTCCAATAGCCAGAAAGAATCCATGAATATCAATTTTCACCTCTTCACCTTTACCGTTGACAAGAATGGCTCCGTTGACGCCACTGCTGTCTCCCACAATTTCTTTGGTATTATGCTCAAAAAGAACTTCAATATTTTTAGTATTAAAAACTCGTTCCTGCATTACTTTGGAAGCACGCATATAATCTTTACGGATAATGAGGTAAACCTTATTACAGATTCCTGCCAGGTAAGTTGCTTCTTCGGCAGCAGTATCTCCACCACCAACAACGGCAACATCTTTTCCTTTGTAGAAAAATCCATCGCAGGTAGCACAGGCCGAAACACCCTGGCCTTTATATTTGGTTTCAGATTCCAAACCTAAATATTTTGCAGTGGCACCCGTAGCAATAATCAGCACTTCTGCTTCAATTACCTTTTTGTCATCAATAGTCACTTTAAAAGGACGTTTTGACAGGTCGGCAGCTGTAGCAATGCCAAAACGAACATCGGTTCCAAAACGCTCTGCCTGTTTTTTAAAATCTTCCATCATTACGGGTCCGGTAACGCCTTCGGGATATCCCGGATAATTTTCTACTTCATTGGTTGTGGTTAACTGCCCTCCGGGTTCAATCCCTTCGTACAACACAGGATTTAAATTGGCTCGTGCTGCATAAATAGCTGCCGTATATCCGGCAGGCCCTGAACCAATAATTAAACACTTTACTTTTTCTACCTCTGCATCAACCGGTGATTGTTTTTTTTCTTCGTCCAGATGGTCTAATGATTTAAATAATGCCATTTCTTTACTATTTTAATGATTTGATTGATTTAACGTAATAAATTATTTAGATAATTTAATATTTTGATAATTCTTATGAGCAATAAATATACCAAAATTTAAGTGAAATAAAATGTTGCAAATTAAGAATTGATAACTTATTTTTGTAGTCTGTTTGGAGGAATTAACGTATAAACATCCAACAGAAAAAGCTCGGGATGTAGCTCAGCCCGGTTAGAGTACACGTCTGGGGGGCGTGGGGTCGCCAGTTCGAATCTGGCCATCCCGACCATAACAAATATTAAAAAGCTAATGCGCAATGTATTAGCTTTTTTTATATCCCAAAATACAGCATCTTTTACAAAAGCTGACAATCTGTCAACCGGCTTCGTTACTTTGCCATAACAGATTACACGAAACAAACCATCTCTCTAAAATTATTTTCCTATCTTTAAATAGATGGATTTAGAATGTAAAAGAAAACATTTGAGGAGAGGTGGTTATAAAAATATGTTATCAATCACTATTGTTTTGATATTAATATAAAACATTCTTTGAAATTACTGATGATTAAGGATTGCAGAGCTTTTTATGCTTCAAACGATTTGATGAGTTATTTTTACTCAAAATAAATTGCAAACAAATTCCCCAAAAATCATTAATTTAGAGTCCCTGTTAAAAGAAAATAATATGAGTCTGTTCCAAACCTCTGTAGTAAAAAAATACCTGAATGAGCTAAGTCCCGAACAAATTGATAAAAAGTACACCGAATTCAAAGCTTATTTCAGCAATCCGGAGATACAGCAAAATATCCGTGAATCAAAAGAAGAAGAATATCAAAGCGGTTTTGTTTCTGCATTATTTATAAATATTCTGGGCTACACCTTAAAACCGGAACCCAATTACAATTTGGTACTTGAAAAAAGGAACGTTGACGACAGTAAAAAAGCTGATGGAGCCATTCTTAAAGACAACGAAGTAATTGCAGTAATCGAGTTAAAATCTACTCAAACAACCGATCTGGATACGTTCGAAACGCAAGCCTTCGGGTACAAAAATCACCATCCCAAATGCCGGTATATTATTACATCCAATTTCGAAAAAATCAGAATTTACATCCAAAATGCGGTAGATCATATCGAATTCGATTTATTCAACCTTTCCCGCGAAGATTTTGCGTTGCTTTGGCTCTGCTTCCTTAAAGATAATGTATTACAGGATATTCCGCTAAAAATGAAGGAAGCATCCGTTTTACAGGAAGAGAATGTTACCAAACAACTATACAGCGATTACTCAAAATTCAGGGAAGAAATTTTTAATAATATCGTAAAAAATAATCCCGGATACGATAAGCTGGTTTTATTTAAGAAAACCCAAAAGCTGCTCGACAGGTTCCTGTTTATCTTTTTTGCCGAAGACCGGTTACTCGTGCCGCCAAATTCAATCAATCAGATTATTGAAAAATGGAAAGATGATGTAGATTATGGAGATGTAAAACCGCTTTATTCAATCTTTAAGCAATATTTCCATGTGTTGAATGTGGGCAGGCCTAAAAGCGGAAAGCGGCAGGAAATATTTGCGTACAATGGAGGATTGTTTTTACAGGATGAAATTCTGGATAAAATCAAAATTGATGATGATATCCTGTATAAACACACTTTAAAACTCACCACCTACGATTTTGAAACCGAGGTGGATGTAAATATTTTAGGGCATATTTTTGAGCATTCATTGGGCGAAATTGAAAATGTACAGGCAGTAATCAAAGGAGAAAAAGTTGATAAGCAAAAAACCCGCCGAAAAAAAGACGGAATATTTTATACGCCCAAATATATCACCAAATACATTGTAGAAAATACCGTTGGTAAACTGTGCGAAGAAAAGCGAAATGAGTTGGGTATTGTTGATGAGGAATACGCCAAAGGACGTAAAAACCGAAAAAAAGATATCGTTCGTGCCTTAGATAATAAATTAACCGCTTACCGCGATTGGTTGTTGGATATTACCATTCTTGACCCGGCTTGTGGTTCCGATGCTTTTTTAAATCAAGCGTTGGAATTTTTAATCCAGGAACACCGTAAAATTGATGAGCTTCGCTTTCAATTACTCGGTGGTTCTATTGTATTCCCCGATGTGGAAGACAGAATTCTCGAAAAAAATATTTACGGCGTAGATTTAAACGAAGAATCCGTTGAAATTGCCAAACTTTCATTGTGGTTACGTACCGCCCGAAAAGGGAGAAAACTAACAACTTTGAGCAATCATATTAAATGTGGTAATTCATTAATCGATGACCCGGAGGTAGCAGGTGAAAAAGCATTTAATTGGCAAAAGGAATTTCCGGAAATATTCAAAGAAAAAAATAAAAAGGCCTGGCATGTAACCATGGTTCTGAATAATTCGCGATATGCATTAACTGACGGGTTTACCCGTCAGGTTGAACCGGGATATATAGCACCTACATACCCCGAGTTAACAGAAAATGAGCAGGAAATTATTGCTGATGAGCTTTACAAAGCAGCTGCCGATTACAATTTAAATATATTGGAATGTTCTATTTGTAATGATCATGTACATGCAATTATTGTATGCGAAGAAGAGGAGCTTTCTAACCTTATTGGCCAGTGGAAAGGACGAACAGCTTTTGAATATAACCGACGGGTGAACCCATCGGTTAAACAGCAGACTGCCATGTATGCCGATGGTACGAAAGAAAAATTCTGGGCAAAAAGTTTTCATTCAGAAGAAATAAAAAATGACCAGCAGCTACAAAAAACCATAGCGTATATTAACAACAACCGCCAAAAGCACCAACTCCCCATAGCAAGCAGCAAAGTAGCCGGTCTGATTGAAAAAATGAAATGTACATACCAGCACGCATTTCGCACCGAATATAAAGGAGGTTTTGATGTGGTGATAGGGAATCCTCCTTATGTGAGAAAACAAGGATTAATGGAATATTACTGAATATTACGAAAAAAAATATATTTCAGCTACTGCCAATTATGATATATATACACTTTTTATGGAGTATAGTTATGAATTGATTAATAGAAATGGGTATGTTTCTTTTATTTTGCCTCATAAATTTTTGGTTACTGATTTCGGTAAAGGAATCAGGCAATTCTTTAAAGAAAATACTTCTGTAAAAAGCATATTGCACTTTGGTTCTGATATGGTGTTTGCCGATGCATCAACATATACGTGTATCATCAATTTAGATAAATCTAAAAAGGATAAAATCTTTTTTAAAAAGATTAATCCAACTGAAATTAATAACCCATTCAATTGGGATTACATGCTATATGAAAACTTAAACGAAAATAATTGGGATTTACAGAACCAAAAAGTATTTGATTTAATTGACAAACTAAAGCAACAGCCATTTACTATCAATGATGTTTTTAGTAAAATATTTCAAGGGATTGCAAGTGGTGGCGATAAATTCTTCACATTAGAACTAATTAAAAAAAAGGAAAAACAGGTCTGTTTTTCTCAGATATATTAAATGAAATAATTGAAATTGAATTTGGAATATTAAAGCCATTTGTAAAGGGAAATCAAATATCAAGATATCAAAATATTAAAAACAACCTATTTACATTATTTCCATATCAAATTTCAAATAATAGAACTATACCTTTTCAATTCTCCGAAATTGAAAAAAAATTTCTTCTTGCAGCTAATTATTATAAAAGAAATGAAATTTTTTTTAAAAGAAAGAGAAAAAGGGCGATTTGATAACAATTACGAATGGTTTTTATTTAGTAGAAAGCAGGGCATTTCGGGTGTTGAATCTCCTAAAATAATGACCCAAGAAATTTCTTTAGGATGCAATATGACTTATGACGAACGAGGAGAGTTTTATCATCCAACTACAATATACTCTTTCATGAAAAATGAACAATTTGATGTTGATGAAAAATTTTATTTGGGTATTCTAAATTCAAAAGTTCTTTGGTTTTTCCTTAAAAATACTGGCACAGAATTAAGAGGTGGCTATTTCAGATTTAAAACAAATTACTTAAAACCTTTTCCTCTCCCTGCTATTCCCAACGACCCAAATTTAATCATAGAAAAGGTGAATATAATGTTGGCTCTAAATAAAGATTTACAAAACCTTGTAAATGCTTTCTTAATACTTCTGCAATCAAAATTCAATGTAGAAACAATATCCAATAAATTAAGAAAATGGAATGAATTAGAATTTGCTGAATTCTTAAAAGAGCTTAAAAACTTAAAAGTAAAGCTCAGCTTATCAGAAGAAACGGAATGGATGCAATACTTTAATGAACAAAAGGAAAAAGCCCAAGCCATTAAATCAGAAATTGAAAAGACTGACAAAGAAATAAACCAAATGGTTTATGAATTATATGGTTTAACCGAAGAAGAAATAAAGATTATTGAGGAAAGTTTGTAAATTTCGATATTGAGAATGTTGGTAGATTTTGTTCTCGACAATCGGTTTGTAGCCTGCCATCCTACAACTGACGGGTTAACCCGTCAGTTTGTACATTATGAAATAAACGGGTTTTTAGCCTGCACCCTCTTGTAACTGAAGGGTTAACCCTTCAGTTTTGTTATGAATTCGTCAGTTGTGTGTGCTACAAATATATAAGTTGAAAAATAAAAAAGGCTTTTATTGAACGGGTGGATCCGTTCGTTAGCTAGATACAAGGGAGGAATCTTATAACAGACGGGTGAACCCGTATGTTGACAAAATTTATGGTTTATCAAAAGAAGAAATTAAGGTTGTTGAGGAAAGTTTGTAAATTTCAGTATTGGGAATTTTTGTAGATTTTGTTCTCAATAAACAGCTTGTGAGATGCAGTCCTACAACTGACGGGTTAACCCGTCAGTTTACACATTATGATACTTTCACTTATTGGTAGTTTGCACACAAAATTCTATCTTCGTAAAAATTTTTACAGGCGATATAAATAATTAGCAAAATCATGATTTCAAAAATCATATAAAAACGGTATATGAAGTTTAAAATCACCTCAACATATGTTCCTACCGGTGATCAGCCCGAAGCCATCAAACAACTGGTTGAAGGAATTGAACGTGGGGATAGATTCCAAACCTTATTGGGGGTAACCGGATCGGGAAAAACTTTTACCGTAGCCAATGTAATTGAAAAAGTAAAAAAGCCAACGCTGGTATTGAGTCATAATAAAACACTTGCTGCCCAGCTATACAGTGAGTTTAAACAATTTTTTCCCGACAATGCCGTGGAGTATTTCGTTTCATATTATGATTATTATCAACCCGAAGCTTACCTGCCGGTAACCGACACATATATTGAAAAGGATTTGTCTATTAACGAAGAGATAGAGAAATTGCGTTTAAGCGCTACCTCTTCCCTCCTGTCCGGACGAAGGGATGTGATTGTGGTTTCATCGGTATCGTGTTTATACGGAATTGGAAACCCTGAGGATTTTCACAGCAACACTATTTCGATAAAAACAGGGCAAACATTGAATAGAAATCAATTTTTGCGTTCGCTGGTGGAAAGCCTGTATTCGCGTAGCGAAATAGATTTTAAACCCGGTACATTCAGAGTAAAAGGCGACACCATAGATATTTATCTGGCATATAGCGATCTTGGCTATCGGGTAATATTTTGGGGCGATGAGATTGAAGAAATTGAATCCTTTGATCCACAAACCAACGAAATGATTGAATCTTTGGAAAGCGGGATCATTTATCCTGCCAATATTTTTGTAACTACCAAAGACAGGATGCACCAGGCTATCCGCCAAATACAGGATGATCTTTTTCAACAGATTGAGTATTTCAAATCCATAGGAAAACCGTTGGAAGCCAAACGGATCAAAGAGCGAGTGGAATATGACCTGGAGATGATCAAAGAATTAGGTTACTGTTCGGGGATTGAAAACTATTCGAGATATTTTGATGGACGCAAACCTGGAACACGGCCCTTTTGCCTGCTTGATTATTTTCCTGATGATTTTCTTACGGTAGTGGATGAAAGTCATGTTACCTTACCACAAATACAAGCTATGTATGGAGGAGATCATGCCCGGAAAAAAAATTTAGTGGAATTTGGATTCCGGTTACCGGCAGCTATTGATAACCGCCCCTTAAAATTCGAAGAATTTGAAGATTTAACCAATCAGCTGTTGTTTGTGAGTGCTACCCCGGCAGATTATGAATTTGAAAAATGCGATGGATTTTTTGTGGAACAGCTTATCCGCCCAACGGGATTAATAGACCCGGAAATTGAAGTCCGTCCATCTTTAAATCAAATTGATAATTTGATGGAAGAAATCCATACAAGGGCAAGTAAAAATCAACGAGTGCTGGTAACCACACTCACTAAGCGAATGGCTGAAGAGTTAACCAAATACCTTACCCGTTTTGATGTAAAATGTCGATACATTCATTCGGATATTGATACTTTGGATCGTATTGAGATTATGGATCAATTACGCGAAGGTGCTATTGATGTATTAGTTGGAGTAAATCTGTTACGCGAAGGATTAGACTTGCCGGAAGTATCGCTGGTAGCTATTCTGGATGCCGATAAAGAAGGATTTTTGCGTTCGGCTCGTTCGCTAACCCAAACATCGGGACGTGCTGCCAGAAATCTGGAAGGAAAAGTGATCATGTATGCCGATACCATTACCCGTTCGATGCAACAAACCATTGACGAAACCACCAGAAGAAGAGAGAAACAGCTTCTATACAATGAAAAGCATGGCATTACACCTACACAAATTGTTAGAACTTCCAAATCTATGATGGCTGGGAAACATAAAAAAGCCTATGCTGAACCTGAACAGCTTAATGTAGCAGCGGACCCAATCGTAAAATACATGGATAAAAAGGCGCTGGAAAAAGCGATAGAAAAAAACAAACTCTCCATGGAAAAAGCGGCCAAAGAACTTAATTTTAAAGAAGCGGCCAGGTTACGCGATGAGATGTTTGCTTTGCAGGAATTACTACATAAAAAATAAAAAAACGCTATCCCCTTATGGATAGCGTTATAAAAACAAACTAAAAAATTGGTTTATCCTAAATATGTTTTTAACAATTTACTTCGTGAGGTGTGTCTAAGCCTGCGTATTGCTTTTTCTTTAATCTGTCTCACTCTTTCACGGGTTAGGCCAAGCCTGTCGCCAATTTCTTCGAGGGTCATTTCTTGCACGCCAATGCCAAAAAACATTTTTAAAATATCTCGTTCACGATCAGTTAACGTAGCTAAAGAACGTTCAATTTCTTTCATCAGCGATTCGCTGATGAGCGTATTATCGGCATTGGGAGAATCATTATTTTCAAGTACATCAAGCAGGCTGTTGTCTTCGCCTTCCTGAAAAGGAGCATCCACAGATATGTGCCTTCCGGGAACCCTCATGGTATCAGCAATTTTATCTTTTGGCAAATCCAAAGCATCGGCAATTTCATCCGGAGAAGCAGCCCTCTCATTTTCCTGCTCAAACCGAGAAAGTGCTTTATTAATTCGATTTAATGAGCCCACTTGATTTAAAGGCAACCGAACAATTCTTGACTGTTCTGCAAGTGCTTGCAAAATCGATTGTCTTATCCACCAAACAGCATAAGATATAAATTTAAAACCACGGGTTTCATCAAATTTTTCAGCGGCTTTAATTAACCCTAAATTCCCTTCATTAATCAAGTCGGGTAATGTTAATCCCTGGTTTTGGTATTGCTTGGCAACAGAAACCACAAATCGTAAATTTGCTTTGGTCAATTTTTCTAAAGCAGCCCGGTCTCCCTTTTTAATCCTCTGTGCCAACTCAACCTCTTCTTCAACGGTAATCAAATCCTCTTTACCAATTTCGTGTAAATACTTATCCAAAGAGGCTGTTTCCCTGTTGGTAATTGATTTGGTGATTTTTAATTGTCTCATAGGCTATTTTAAAATTTCTGCGAATTTATAGCAAATTGATTTTATTGTCAATAGAAAATTTGAATCCCATTATATTTTATTAATTATTTAATTATTCAAGTTCTACACGATAAACGTAAATATATCTACCCCCAGGATACATGCCTTCTATTTCTATTTCAACACCATACCCAATATTTCTTATAACCCTTTTAATATCATCAACATGTGCAATTTTCTTTCCTTGAATATAAGTAATCACAAAACCTTCTTTTACGCCTGCTTTTTTGAGGGCACCATCATCTATAAGGTCAACTACCTTAACTCCTGTTTCAATACCTAGTCGTCTTTGATCACTGGTACTTAGCTTTTGAAAATCAGCACCTAAAATGGCTAAATATTCATCGGCTTTGATAATCTTTGTGGTTCCATGCATATTACGTAAAATCACATCTATTTGTTTCTTTTTATTCGCTCTTTTAATGGTTATATTTATTTTCTCTCCAGGCCTGTATCTGCCAATTTGTCCAGTTAATTCTGCAACACTATTGATTTTCACCTCATTAATTTCTAAAATAACATCTCCGGATTTTAACCCTGCTTCTTTTGCCGCTCCATCATCAGTAACGTTTGCGATAAACACTCCCTCTATTTTATCTAAATTATGTTTTTCAACCAACTCTTTGTTAATATCTCTGATTTCAACTCCTAATACAGCTCGTTGCACTTCGCCATATTTTATAATATCCGATACTACTTTACGTACAATATTTACAGGAATAGCAAATGAATATCCAGAATATACTCCTGAAGGAGATAAAATAGCCGAATTTATGCCTACCAGTTCGCTTTTCATATTTACTAAAGCACCGCCACTATTCCCTTTATTAACGGCAGCATCGGTTTGTATATACGATTCAATGGGATACTGTTGATCCCGTAAAATATTTATATTACGAGCTTTGGCACTTACAATACCTGCTGTAACAGTTGAAGTCAAATTAAAAGGGTTACCAACGGCTAAAACCCATTCGCCCACTTTTATATCATCTGAATTTCCCATTGCGATGAAGGGCAAATCTTTTCCATCAATTTTTAATAATGCCAAATCTGTTCCGGGATCTGTACCAACCAATTCGGCAGTATATGTTCGTCGGTCATTTAATACCACCTGAATTTCATCTGATTGCTCGATGACATGATTATTGGTCACAATATATCCATCATCAGTAATAATTACTCCCGAACCAAATGAAACTGCAGGTTGTCTCGAATATTGGTCTCCAAAGAAAAATTCATATAAAGGGTTACCATAATAATCGTTTCGTAAGTTATATTTTGAAGTTACGTGAACTACAGCATTTACACTATTTTCAGCAGCAGTTGTAAAATCAAAAATTTCTCCTGATGAACTTGCCGGCATTTGTGTAAACTTAACCTGATTTGAATCATTCAATAACTCTAAGGCGCTTTGCTCATGAGCTTCTGTACCAAGTTCTGTTTGCAGTTCTTTTTCGTAAAAATTAGCATAGAGTATAATTGCTAAAAATGCAGATAAAAATGATATAACTACATTTCCTAATAAATTTTGAGCTTTCATGATAAATTAGATTTAAATTAATAAATTTACTTGCTGTTATTAAATCACACAAACAAAGTTAATGCCTGTAAGGCATATAATATAATACATTTAACAATATTTAACAAACAATAAGGTATTGTAACGATTTTAACATCAATTTATAATAATACAAAAAGAAGCGCATGAAGTTCACTTTTTCGAAATATCAAGGCACTGGCAATGATTTTATTATTATCGACAACAGAGATAGTTCTTTAAATTTAACCAAAAAACAAATCGCACAGATATGCGACCGCAGATTTGGTGTTGGTGCTGATGGATTAATGTTTTTAGAAAAACATCCTACGCTAGATTTTAATATGCGCTATTTTAATTCAGACGGAAACGAAGGGTCCATGTGTGGTAACGGGGGAAGATGTTTGGTTGCTTTTGCAAAATCGTTAGCAATCATCGATCAAGAAACTACGTTTAATACAATAGACGGAACACATAAAGCACTTATTAAACAAAAAGATATTGTTGCCCTACAAATGCAGGATGTTAAAGAAGTATTGAAGATGGATGGAAATTATTTTTTGGATACCGGTTCGCCACATTATGTTATTTTTTCTAAAAATATTGAAGAAATTGATGTTTATACCGAAGGGAAAAAAATTAGAGAAAGCAAGCGTTTTGCCCCAAAGGGAACCAATGTTAATTTTGTTGAAATTAATAACAACAATCTTTTTGTGAGAACATACGAACGAGGGGTTGAAGATGAAACATTATCCTGTGGAACAGGAGTTACGGCGGCTGCCATTTGCGCCTCGGCAAAACTAAATATTGACAAAAATTCATTTGATATCAGTACTCGAGGAGGAGATTTAAGTGTTTGCTTTCAAAAAAATCGCAATAATTCGTTTACAGATATTTGGCTTACCGGCCCTGCACAATTTGTTTTTAAAGGAGAATATAAATTTTAAACACTTGCTAATAATTATCGTCCAATAAAAAAATCAAAAATAGAGTTACTATGAGAAAAAATTATTTCCTAATGATTGTATTGAGTCTCTTTATAATGCCATTTATAGTTGAGGCACAAACTACTTCCGAAGATAAAGATGAAATTATTAAAACGTTAAATACTCAAATGGAGTATTTAAATCATCGATTAGACCGATTGGAAAAACTTACCGATGATGTACTTTGGAACCAAAAAGTTGGGGATGTAGCTTTTGTTGACAAAGTATACATTTATGGCCCCCCTAAATGGAAAGAAGAAAACCCGACAGCAATGGGTGCCGGTAATCCGGTAAAATTTTGGGCATATACTTTTATTCCAAAAGATATTGATCCTTCTAAAAAATACCCTCTGATTGTTTTACCACATGGCGGTGTTCATGCTGATTTTACAACTTATTACACACATATTATTCGTGAATTAATGGCACAACAATATATTGTGGTAGCAGCAGAATACAGAGGAAGCACAGGTTATGGAAAAGCGCATTACGAAAAAATTGATTACGGAGGATTAGAAGTAGAGGATGTGGATGCCAGCCGTAAGTTTATGATTGATAACTATGATATTGTAGATAAAAACCGGGTAGGAATTATTGGTTGGAGCCATGGTGGACTAATTACGCTTCATAATATTTTTGATCATCCCAAACATTATAAAGTAGCTTTTGCCGGTGTTCCTGTAAGTGATCTGATTTCCCGCATGGGATATTATACTGACAGCTATAGAGCTTTATATTCAGCTGA
This sequence comes from Bacteroidota bacterium, assembly GCA_034661075.1. Classification (GTDB taxonomy): domain Bacteria; phylum Bacteroidota; class Bacteroidia; order Bacteroidales; family UBA12077; genus UBA12077. Next base: position 1,927 of record JAYEKP010000065.1, on the reverse strand, counting down.
TTATCATATTGGCAAAACGGCTTATGAAGATGTAAATGAATATCGCAAAAGATCTCCCGCATGGAATACTCACAAATTTCAAAACACTCCATTGCTTATCCATACCAATACTAACGATAACGATGTAAATGTACTTGAGGTAGAACACTTAATTAAATCATTAAAAGCAGATGATAAAAAGTTTGAATATGAAATCTTCCAGGATGTACCGGGTGGCCATTCATTCGATAGAATGGATACCAAAGAAGCCAGAAATATTCGAGTTAAAATTTACAAATTCATAGGTCAATACTTAAATCCACCAAAACAAATTAACACTGTGGACGATTTAGAGAAAGCTGCTTATCGATTCAAATAAAACACATCAAAAATAAACAAAGAAATCTTTTAAACCCTATAAAAAAAGAGGCTGTTTAATTAGACAGCCTCTTTCTTTAAGTAAATGTTTATTATGCATCAATATTTGCATATTTAGCGTGTTTTTCGATAAATTCTCTTCGGGGTGGAACTTCATCACCCATCAACATGGAGAAAATCCTATCTGCTTCGGCAGCACTATCTACCGAAACCTGTCTGAATTTTCTAAAAGCAGGATCCATGGTAGTATCCCATAATTGTTCGGCATTCATTTCTCCAAGGCCTTTATATCGTTGAATAGAAACCGCTCCTTCTCTACCCTGTCCTATCTCATCAACTGCTCTTTTTCGGTCTTCTTCACTCCAACAATAACGTTGTGTTTTGCCTCTCTTAATTAGATATAACGGAGGAATAGCAATATACAAATTTCCTCTATTGATTAATTCGGGCATATACCTAAAAAAGAATGTCATAAGTAATGTTTCAATATGGCTACCATCTACGTCGGCATCACACATTATTATTATTTTATGATATCTTAATTTTTCTAAATTAAGTTCTTTACTATCTTCCTCGGTACCCATAGTAACACCCAATGCAGTAAATATATTTTTTATTTCTTCGTTTTCATATATTTTATGCTGCATAGCTTTCTCCACATTCAAAATTTTACCTCTTAAAGGAAGAATTGCTTGAAACTTTCGGTCTCTTCCTGCTTTAGCTGTACCTCCTGCAGAATCACCCTCAACAATAAACAATTCTGTTTTTTCAGGATTTCGATCGGAGCAATCTGAAAGTTTTCCGGGTAAGCCGGAACCGGAAAGCACATTTTTACGTTGAACCAATTCCCGTGCCTTACGTGCAGCATGCCTAGCGGTAGCTGCCATAATCACTTTCTGAACAATTAATTTTGCATCTTTAGGATTCTCCTCAAGATAATTAGCTAGCTGTTCGCTTACAGCCTGATCTACAGCACCCATTACATCGGAATTACCCAGTTTTGTTTTTGTTTGCCCTTCAAACTGAGGTTCCTGAACTTTTACGGAAATAACAGCTGTTAATCCTTCTCTAAAATCATCCCCACTAATATCAAATTTTACTTTTGAAAGCAATCCTGATTTTTCAGAATAGCTTTTTAAGGTTCGCGTAAGGCCTCGCCTAAATCCTGCAAGGTGCGTTCCGCCTTCAATAGTATTGATATTATTTACATAAGAATGTACATTTTCAGAAAAAGAAGTATTATAACATAAAGCTATTTCTACAGGGATACCGTTTTTTTCTGTATCAAGAGATATGGTTTCACTTATCAATTTTTCTCGGGTGGCATCCAAAAAAGTAACAAACTCTTTTAAACCTTCTTCGGAATAAAATGAATCAGATCGATATCCATTACTATCTTCATTTCCATTTCCATTTCCATTCTCTTCCAGCTCACGCTTATCGGTAATAGATAACCGAATTCCTTTATTCAAAAATGCCAATTCGCGCAAACGAGATGCTAATATTTCATATTTATACTCAGTAACAGCAAAGATGGAATCATCAGGTTTAAACGTAATAATCGTACCTG
>JAYEKP010000064.1:0-20069 GCA_034661075.1 Bacteroidota bacterium | reverse complement strand
CACCTTTAAAAATCTCTAACTTTCATTTAAAAAATAATTTATACGAATAAGCGAATTTCTAACTTAACAATTAACTAATTTACTAATTTACAATTCCACACCCTACCCGTTAAACAACACTTTCTTCAGTTTGGTAATCTGATCCGGGTTTCCCAGCACAAATATCTGGTCATTTTCGGTAATCTTCTGCTCGGGTGTTGGATTAACAATATAATGATTATCCGAAGTTTTTATTCCAATAATATTAGCACCTGTTGTTGACCGGATAGTCCATTCGCCAATAGATTTTTCGGTAAAAGAAGCAACCATTCCTTTACAATGAATCTCTTCGATATGCACCCCTTCACTCTCTCGCAGCATCACAAACTCAATAAAATCAATTACATCGGGTTGTGCTACCAGTTTAGCCATTCGTTGGCCCCCAATTTTATCGGGCATAATTACATTGGTGGCGCCAGCACTTCTCAACTTCTTATCTGAATTAAAATTTGATGCACGGGAAATAATCGTAATATCAGGGTTCATTGCCCGGGCAGTAAGTACCACAAATAAATTATCGGCATCGTTGGGCAAGGCGGTAATTAAAGCTTTTGCCGTATCAATTTTGGCATCTGTTAATGTTTGATCTTCGGTTGCATCACCATAAATATATAACAGTTCAGCTTTTTGCCTTATATCCTGAATAATTGACTCATTGTTGTCCACAACAACAATCGGAAATTCATGACGTTTTAACTCTTCAATGGCTTGCCGGCCATTACGCCCATAGCCAACAACAATAACATGGTTTTTTAGCTTTTCGATTTTTGTTTTCACTTTATTATCTTTTAAATAGTTTCTAAAAACTCCATCCACAATATAGCGGGTAAGGGTTGTTACGGCATAAGCAAATATTCCTATACTAAAAATAATCAAAAAAATGGTAAAAAGCTGACCCAGTTCCGACAGCGGTTTCACTTCGCGAAAACCTACTGTCGAAATGGTAATAATGGTCATAAAAAATGCTTCAATAAATGTAAACTCTTCAATAATGATATAACCTATTGTACCTATAGTTATGATCAATAACAACAAAATAATGGCAAAATAAACAGATTTAAAATTTTCTTTTCTAAGGGATACTGTTCTCATTGAATGTTTTTAATAATATAATTTCCTATTGAACATTGCAAACACTTTTTAAAGGTACAATATTTATTTTTTAATTGAATCAATGCCTGACTCTCAAATGCATTTTCAGGTTTCAATCCTAATCTTTTCCAATTTGAAATGATGGAGTTATTCTCAGGCTTTATTTGGGATAACAACCTCAAAGCCCTGTCGCAAAATTCTTCTTTACCTCTATGTTTACCATATACAAACAAAAACGGAACGGCCGTATTAATTAAAAGAATTTGTATGGCCGATTGACCTAATGGTTTGGTTTTTTTTACCGATTTTTTGTTAAAATGATAATGGGTCTCCCAGTACTCAGAAGGCTTTGCTTGAAGCATCTGTCTGATCTTTCGCATATCCTGCTCATCCATAATTTGGGAGAACAGGCTTTTCGACTGAAAAATTAACGCAGCAAATTGTGCTAACCGAACGGTGGGAAAATTTCCAGGCCGGGAACGCAAAAATTTCCACAAATGTTTTGCGATGGGTTTTAATTGAAATTTATGGTTTAAAAATTGATACTCCCTTTTGAGCTTTTGGTAATAAACATCCCCAGTTTCTTCGTTTAAAAATCCTGCCTGCCCAAATAACAAGGCCTCAATTTGCATTAAATTATTTTTATGTTTAGCTAAAATCTTTAAGGGAAGTGATCTTGCCAGCAACTCAAAAGGTTCGGCATTTAATTTAAATCCAAAATTACGTGCCAAGTGCCTGTAAAATGTTTCTTCCCAGTTATTTTGCGTTTGTTTTAATTCCTGCTTTAATCTTAATGCTTTATCCTTTAAACGTTCAATCATTAAAGCTTCTATCCATTTTTGGATCAAAAAATCATCCACCGTGTGCAGGTCTTTTTCGCAGGCAATCCATGATTCGCTATCAATCAATTTCTCATAATTCTTAAGCAATATCTCATCAAATTGAATTTCCATAGTAGGCACAAGAGAGTTATTGGATAAATAAACATCTTTATCGTGTTGATGCACTACCTGCAAAATTACATTATCATAGGCCTTATCAGTATGATGTTGATGATGATACCAGTCAGATGATTTTAGATGAATTTCCACATTTCCTGCCCAGGTGGTGTCACCAATCTTGATTTTTGCATTAAAAAAGTCGGGGCCAGCATCCATATTATGTAGTCCAGGATTGATTACTTCGACCTTTTCATTCGTTTGGGTTCTAAGGTTCGAGGTATTAAACAATGTATACTTCCACAAATAATGTAAAAATTCTTCTTTCATAAAAACCCATTATGAAGTAAGATGAAGGATAAAAATAATAAAAGTAATAGAAATAACCATAAAATCAAATAATCCCTTTTTGTTGAAGAAGCAATTCCATATCCTGCTGCATTTCACGTGCTTTAACTCCGGCCACTTTAGCAAAATCGTGTGCCTGTCCGGCATAAATAACTGAGCGGGCCGAATTAACAATCAATCCGCAATGATCATTCATTCCAAATTGTGCAACTTCCTTAAGACTACCACCCTGCACTCCTACTCCGGGGATTAATAAAAAATGGCCGGGAATATGTTCACGTATTTTTTGTAACTGCTTTGCTTTGGTTGCACCAACCACATACATCATATTATCTTTTGTCCCCCATGGTTTTGATTTAAGCAACACTTCTTCAAATAGATATTTATCATTTTGCTTATTTTCAATAAATTGAAAATCCGAGGCACTATCGTTCGATGTAAGTGCTAATAAAATTACCCAACGATTTTTAAATTGAAGAAAGGGAGTAACAGAATCCCTACCCATGTATGGGACTACTGTAACAGCATCACAATTAAAATTTTCAAAAAAAGCCCGGGCATACATTTTAGAAGTATTTCCGATATCGCCTCTTTTTGCATCGGCAATAATAAATATTTCAGGATGCAAAAAATTAATATAATTAATTGTTTTTTCAAGACTTTTCCACCCAGAAACACCGGCAGCCTCATAAAAGGCTATATTGGGTTTGTATGCAATAGTAAAGGGGGCAGTGGCATCAACAATTTGTTTATTAAACTCAAAAACAGGATCCTCATTATCGAGTAAAAACTGCGGTATTTTAGTGATATCAGTATCTAAACCAACACATAGAAAACTCTTTTTCTTTTTTATTTGCTCAACAATTTGAATATAGTCCATAGTGTTTCTCTTTACTCCACCCCAGCTTCTTTTAATCTTTCTGCATTTTCAGCCATCTGTAACTGTTCAATAATTTCCTGAATATCTCCATCTATAATGGCGTTTAAATTATACAGAGTTAGATTTATCCGATGATCTGTAACCCGTCCCTGCGGATAATTATAGGTTCGAATTTTCGCCGAGCGGTCGCCGGTTGAAACCATTGTTTTTCGTTTAGACGAAATTTCGTCGAGATATTTCTGATATTCCAGGTTATATAGTCTGGTTCTCAATTCAGCCATTGCTTTATCCAGGTTTTTAAGCTGCGATTTTTCATCCTGGCAGGTTACCACAATCCCTGAAGGAATATGGGCTAAGCGAATAGCTGAATACGTTGTATTTACCGATTGTCCGCCAGGGCCTGAAGAGCAGTATGTATCTTTACGGATATCTTCCTGTCGCAGGTCAATATCAAAATCTTCGGCCTCGGGTAAAACAGCAACCGTAGCTGCCGAAGTATGAACTCTACCTTGTGTTTCGGTTTGAGGAACCCGCTGTACCCGATGCACTCCCGATTCATATTTCAGGATTCCATAAACACCGTCGCCGGAAACTTTCATCACAATTTCTTTGTATCCACCCACAGTTCCTTCGTTGAGGTGGGTAACTTCAACTTTCCATTTTTTACGCTCACAATATTTTAAATACATTCGATATAAATCGCCGGCAAAAATACTGGCTTCATCCCCTCCTGTACCTGCACGTATTTCTAATATAGCGTTCTTTTCGTCTTCAGGGTCTTTCGGTAATAATAACAATTTAATTTTCTCCTCCAGCGGCTGCACTTTTTCCTCCAACTCAACAAGCTCTAATTTAGCCATCTCGCGCATCTCTTCATCTTTCTCGTTAGCTAAAATATCTTTGGCTGTTTGAATATTACTTAAAATATTTTTGTACTCTCCATAAGCTTCAACAATAGGTTCCAGATCACGATATTCTTTATTCAGCTTCACGTATCTTTTCATATCGGCAATAATGTCCGGATCGGTAATCAGCTGGCCAACCTCATCAAATCTCAGTTTAATACCCTCCAGTTTATCAAGTATAATATTACCACTCATAGTTCTCCTTTTTAAATCGGTGCAAAATTAACAATTTAGTCAATAACATGTTCAGTTTATTGATAATGGAATGTTCCGAATTCACTTTTTATTGTAAGTTTCTTTGAATCTGATTTTTCACAACGGCCAATAATTTGTGCATCAATTGCAAAGCTTTTTGAAATTGCTATAATATCTTTAGCGATTTCAGGTTTTGTATATATTTCCATTCGGTGCCCCATATTAAACACTTTATACATTTCTTCCCAGGCTGTTCCAGACTCTTCTTGAATGAGTTTAAATAATTCAGGAAGGTCAAACATGTTATCTTTTATAATATGAAGATGATCAACAAAATTTAAGATTTTCGTTTGTGCTCCACCCGAACAGTGTATTAATCCGTGAATTTCGGAGCGATAATTCTCAAAGATTTTTTTCATTACCGGAGCATACGTCCTTGTGGGCGAAAGCACCAGTTTTCCGGCATCTACTCCCAGTTTCTCTATTGCATCCGTTAATTTATATCTTCCGGAATAAACAACACTGTCAGGGATAGCCGAATCATAACTTTCCGGATATTTTTTGGCCAGATAATGATGAAACACATCATGCCGTGCTGAAGTCAAACCATTACTACCCATACCCCCATTATAATTTTTTTCGTAGGACGCTTTCCCTGATGAGCTAAGGCCAATAATTACATCGCCAGAACAGATATTTTTGTTATCAATTACCTGTTCACGTTTCATCCGGGCAGTAACGGTCGAGTCAACTATAATGGTCCGTACTAAATCTCCTACATCGGCTGTTTCTCCCCCGGTGGAATATATTGAAATGCCAAGTGTTCTTAATTCCTGCAACAATTCTTCAGTTCCGTTTATAATGGCTGCTATCACTTCACCGGGAATCAAATTTTTATTCCTGCCAATGGTTGAAGATAGCAAGATATTATCGGTTGCCCCCACACAAAGCAGGTCGTCCAGGTTCATTACTACAGCATCCTGAGCAATTCCTTTCCACACCGACAAATCACCGGTTTCTTTCCAATACATGTAGGCCAGTGATGACTTTGTGCCGGCACCATCGGCATGCATAATATTACAATAGTATTCATCCCCTCCTAAAATATCAGTAATTATTTTGCAGAAAGCGCTGGGATATAATCCTTTATCGATATTTTTTATGGCATTGTGCACATCTTCTTTCGATGCGGATACTCCTCTTAAATTATAACGAAAATCTTTTGACATGATGCAGTAGAGTAAAAATTAAGTTGCAATATTAACAATTAGTTTACAACAATTAAAATGGACTGTTAAAATAGACTAAAAAAAAGGATTCCTGTTTTTAGCAGAAATCCATTTTTTATCTGAAAATTAAAATTTATTCTTTTGGTTCGTAATTTGTAGAAATTACCTGGAATTCAGTTCTACGATTTATCTGATGCGCAACTTCTTGTTGTTCTTCACTTTCAAGACTTTCAATAAACTCAGTGGTTAATTCAGTTCCTTCAGAAAGGAAATCATGCTGTTCGGCTAGTTTAGCATCCACTACTTTAGGCATGGTTGCAGCATAACCTTTTGCACGAAGCCTTGCTGGCTCAATTCCTTTTTCAATCAGATAGTTAACTACAGATTGCGCTCGTTTTTGCGATAATTCAACGTTTGTTGCAGCAGTACCTCGTGAATCGGTATGTGAACGCAATTCAATAACCACATTTGGATTATCATTTAGTGTTTCTACCAGTTTATCCAAGGCTACCATTGATTCTGGGCGTAAATCCCATTTAGCAAAATCGTAGAAAATATTTGGTAATTCAATAGGTTCGGCAATAGAAGAAAGGCGAATTTCTACATTAAAATCCTGACTTTCAGTTAACCCTTTGGTCGTTTCTTTGGCTTTACCGGTAAGGAATCCTTTTTTCGAAGCGATAAATACATAATCGGTATTGGGCCTCAACATAAATTTAAACGAACCTTTATTATCGGTTTCGTTTGCCAGGGTCATACCATCACTACCCACAAGCTTAATGGTGGCACTAGCTAATGGATCATCTGTTTTATCATTACGTACAACACCTTCTACACTAAATTTTAAGGGTGGTAATACAAAGGAATAAATATTATCGGTTCCGCCATCTCTCGATGAACTAAAATATCCATGTTCTTCTTCATTTTCAATGATGATACCAAAATCATCGTAGGTTGAGTTTACAGGATATCTCATATTTTCAATTTCCCATCTTCCATTGTCATCTTTAGTTGCTCTAAAAATATCTAAACCACCCATTCCAGGATGATAATCAGATGAAAAATATAAGGTTCCGTCACTATGAATATAAGGAAACATTTCATTTCCCGGAGTATTAATTTGTTCGCCCAAATTAATTGGATCTTCCCACGCCCCATCGGGAGTACTTCGGGTTAATTTCCAAATATCTTTTTTCCCAATGCCTCCGGGCATATCAGAAACAAAATACAGTTCAAGCTCATCTTCTGAAATGGAAGGATGTGCAACCACAATACTATCGGTAGCAATACTAAGTGGTTCTGGTTTTCCCCATTTTTCTCCACTACGTTTCGAAACTAAAATCTGACATCCCAGATTATCGCGTTTATGCATTTCGCAACGGGTAAAAAACATCGTATTGTAATCTTTGCTCAAAGAAACGGCTCCTTCTTCAAATTCGGTATTAATATTATCTTCTAGAGGAACCGGGGTACTCCAATTTCCTTTCATATCTCTTTTGGAGGTAAAAATATCGGAAAAATTGTAGCCTGTAGCTCCATGGGTATCATCACCAGTAGCTTCATCGCGCGAAGAGGTAAAATAAATTTCATCATACTCCGCTTTTGCATAAGCAGGGCCGTAGTCGCTTTCGCGTGAATTAAAAAATTTCATTTCGGCTACCTTATATCCATTAGGATTTTCAAGCCATTTTTTGGCCTGATCACAAGATTTGATACCAATATCTCCACGAGGATCGTTCGGAACTAACTTTTTATACTGTCGATAGTTTTCTTCTGCCTCATCAAACTGTTCATTTACTTTTAACGCATCAGCGTAATAAAGATAGATCAATGGATTAGGATACTCTTTTTGTATCGTTCGTTTAAACCACATCTCTGCTTTTTTAGGTTGATGGGTCCTGCGGTAACACTCTGCTACCTGAAAAGTAATCTCATCTTTTAGATCATTATCCGTAACCTTACTATATGCATCCCTTAACCTATCTATAGCCTCATAGTACTGTCCGTTTTCATAATACTCATTTGCTTTTTGGTAAACGCTTAATTGACCAAAAGCTAATGAATGAGTGATAAAACTCAAGATAGTGATAAAAAATATTTTTCTGATATTCATATTTTTTCGAATTACAACATGATGTAAAATGTAAAAGTAAAACTTTTTATACAAAATAAAAAGATACGTTAAAAATAGCATTTTTTGTTTAATACAATTAATTACAAAGACATTTTCTTCACCTTATTATCTTTTATTAAATCATCCTCTTGATTTCATTTTTAAATAAAAACAAGCAATTATCTTGTAAAAAGTAATTCTCTATATTTTGGAAACGGCCACAATTCATCATCAACAATTAGTTCTAACTTATCCACATGATATCGGATTTTTTCTAAAAAAGGAACGACCTTCTTAGAATACTCCGTAGCTTTTTTTCGCACATTTTCAATTTTATTAGCTTTTTTTCGTGCTTCAATTAATTCGTCGGATAAGTCTTTAATTATTCCAATCCGCTCGGATATTTCACTAATAGTATTTAATTGTGATTTTGCCATATGCTCAAAAAGATTCTGCGGATAAAGCGTTTTAATCCCTTGAACATTTTCAAGTAAAATATTTTGGTATTTTATTACCGTAGGGATAATGTGATTTCGAACTAAATCGCCTAATACCCGGGCTTCAATCTGTACTTTCTTAACGTATATCTCAAGCCGGATATCATATCTGGCTTCCAGCTCACGGGCAGTTAAAACCTGAGTCTTAGCAAAAACATCTTTTGTTTGATCACTTATAAAGGCTTGTAAAGCCTTTGGCACATCAGAAATATTTGACAATCCACGCCTCTCGGCTTCTTTAATCCAGTCGTGACTATAGCCGTTGCCTTCAAATCTTATTTCTTTAGATTCGCCAATATATCTTTTGAGAACTTGAAAAATCGCTTCATCTTTTTTTACTCCCTTGTCAATTATAGCATCCACCTCTTTTTTAAATTCAACTAACTGATTTGCTACAACAGTATTTAATGTAATCATTGGAGAAGCAACGTTAGCCGAAGATCCAACAGCACGAAACTCGAACCGGTTTCCGGTAAAAGCAAAGGGCGAAGTTCGGTTACGGTCGGTATTATCGAGTAAAATTTCCGGAATTTTTCCAATATCCAATTTTAACTCCGTTTTTTCATCAGGAGTCATTTTTTTATCCGGAACTCTTTTTTCCAACTGATCGAGCATACTGGTTAATTGCGAACCAATAAAAACCGACATAATGGCCGGAGGAGCTTCGTGTGCTCCTAACCGATGTTCATTCCCAGCAATGGCAATGCTCGCTCGCAAAATATCAGCATAATCATGTACTGCTTTTATAGTATTGATTAAAAAGGTTAAAAATTGTAAGTTATTTTTTGGTGTTCGTCCCGGAGACAATAAATTTTTCCGGTTATTAGATTGTAACGACCAATTGTTATGTTTTCCCGAGCCATTTATTCCTTTAAAAGGTTTTTCGTGAAACAAAACTCTAAAATCGTGCTTTCGGGCAACCTTATCCATCAAAGTCATTAACATTTGATTGTGATCTACCGCCAGATTTGCTTCTTCATACATCGGAGCACATTCAAACTGGTTTGGAGCCACCTCGTTATGTCTTGTTTTTATGGGAATTCCTAATTTATAGGCTTCCACTTCGAATTCACACATAAAATTTTTTACTCTGTCGGAGATCGAGCCAAAATAGTGATCACTAAGTTGCTGGTCTTTTGCCGATGCATGCCCAATTAATGTGCGTCCAGTAAGATAAAGATCGGGTCGGGCATTAAATAAAGCATTATCCACTAAAAAATACTCCTGCTCCCAGCCAAGCATCACATTTACTTTAGCAATTTCTTTATCGAAATATTGGCAGACATCAACAGCTGCCTTATCGATAAAATTTAATGATTTTATCAACGGTGTTTTATAATCTAAAGCTTCGCCGGTGTAGGAAACAAAAATAGTTGGAATACACAATGTATTATCAAACACAAAAGCTGGCGAAGATGGGTCCCACGCAGTATATCCTCGTGCTTCAAATGTGTTTCGAAGTCCGCCGCTTGGAAAGCTGGAAGCATCGGGTTCTTGCTGAACAAGCAATTCGCCTTGAAAATTTTCTACTACCCCACCATTATCTGCAGGCTCAAAAAAAGCATCGTGCTTTTCAGCCGTGGTTCCATTTAACGGATGAAACCAGTGGGTATAATGGGTGGCTCCTCGGCCAATCGCCCAGGCTTTCATGCCGGTAGCCACCTGATTGGCTATTTTGCGATCGATACGAATACCCTTTTCAATTGCTTCCAACACTTTTTTATAAGCTTCGCCGGATAAATATTCCTGCATTTTCCGGCTGTCAAAAACATTAATCCCAAAATATTCAGAAGTTTTTACTGAAGGAAGTTTTACTTCTAAAGACTTACGGTTTAATACTTCGCCTATAGCTTTAAATCGAACGGAACTCATAAAACATCATTTTAGATTTATAATATTGCTGACAGACACAAAAATAATATTTTTTACAACAACACCCTATTTAATAACAGGGCAATGTTCGTATTTTATATATTTTTTTATAACACACCCTTTAATTAAGCACTCCTATCTGCTAAAAAGTTATTTTCTATAAAGTAATAAAAAAAAATCCGGCTTTAAAAAAAGCCGGATCGTTAAAATATATATTTTTATTCCTATTTCATCATTTCGGCAAAATACTTATAGAAATAAGGAATTGTATTCATTCCATTAAAGAACTGTTCTAATGGATAGTTTTCATTGGGTGAATGAATGGCATCATCTTCCAAACCAAATCCCATTAAAACAGATTTTGTTCCTAAAATCTTTTCAAATTCTGAAATAATAGGAATACTTCCACCACTCCGAACAGGTACAGGCATTTTGTTGTAAACTTCCTGGTATGCTTTTTCGGCTGCTTTGTAGGCAGGCAAATCAATAGGGCATACATAAGCCTGTCCCCCATGTAAATATTTAACATTTACCTTTACATAGTCGGGGGCTATTTTCTCGAAATGGTTTTTAAATAACTCAGCAATTTTCTTGTTATCCTGATTAGGAACTAAACGTGAAGAAATTTTCGCATAAGCTTTTGATGGAAGTACTGTTTTTGCTCCTTCTCCGGTATATCCACCCCATATTCCACAAACATCGAATGATGGACGAATACCAGTTCGCTCAGGAGTTGTAAATCCTTTTTCGCCATATAATTCTTTAACATCTATTGCTTTCTTATAAGCTTCTTTATCAAAAGGGGCTTCGCCCATTTTCTTTCTTTCTTCATCCGAAACTTCTAATACATCATCATAAAAGCCGGGGATAGTAATATGCCCATTTTCATCTACCATATCGCTAATCATTTTAGCCAACACATTGATTGGGTTTGCTACAGCCCCACCAAACAATCCTGAGTGAAGATCTCTGTTAGGACCGGTAACCTCAACTTCCCAGTAAGCTAATCCACGTAATCCGGTAGTTATTGAAGGGATATCCGGAGCCAGCATGGAAGTATCTGATACTAAAATAACATCCCCTTTTACAAGCTCCTTATTTTCCTCGCACCATTTAGGAAGACTTGGAGAACCAATTTCTTCTTCTCCCTCAATCATGAACTTCACGTTACAAGGCAATGAATCGGTTTTAACCAATGCTTCAAATGCTTTCACATGCATCATTCCCTGTCCTTTATCATCGTCAGAGCCACGGCCCCAAATTTTACCATCTTTTATCACCGGTTCAAACGGATCATCTTGTTTCCACAATTCAACCGGGTCAACAGGCATAACATCATAGTGTGCATAAACTACAACAGTTGGCTTGGAAGGGTCAATGATCTTTTCACCATAAACTACAGGGTTCCCTTCGGTTGGTTTTACTTCCGCTTTATCACAGCCAGCAGCTAGCAACATCTCTTTATACTTTTCGGCCATTTTTACCATATCTTGTTTATGGTCTTTCATGGAGCTGATAGAGGGAATCCTTAACATCTCGAATAATTCTTTTAAAAATCGATCTTTATTCTCTTCAATGTACTGTTTTACTTTTTCCATAGTTATTTTTATTTATTATTTATTATTAGATTTATTTTTTAAAAATGAGCAACTAAATTAATATTTTTTCAGACTATTCACAATTACAAGTAGGTTATTGTTTCGATAAGAAACAAAAGGGAAACCTTCGTTTCAAACTCTAAATATCTATTCATTCTCCGATTGGTGAACTTCATTCTTGTATGCTTCAGCAGCTTCTTTTAATTCATTGTACCAATCTCGTCCGTATTTACGAACCAAAGCATCTTCCAGAAATTCATAAGTAAAAACATTCTTTTTATGTCCTAAATCTCTTGCCGGATCGCAGACATTCCAGTAATGATAGTTTAATCCATCCACATCATCAAACAGTTTTTTTATCCTTACAGGATATAAATGACAGGATATCGGTTTTCTGAATTTACTTTTTCCTGCAAAAAATGCTTTTTCAATCCCACATTTTGCTATTCCATTTTCAAAAATGGCATACACACATTCTTTCCCGTTGAGCAGAGGGGTAACTAATTCATTATCCTTATCAATCACGGAAAACCCATTTTTCTCAATGGCTTCAATTGATGCTGGTCGTAAAAATGTTTTAAATCCTTTAAAATTGTCTTCAATAAGTTTCTCCTCACCCTGCTCCAATGGTGCTCCCGATTCTCCTTCGACACAACAATGCCCTTTGCATTTTTCCAGGTCGCAAACAAATTTCTCGTCAAGCAACTCAGTACTGACAATACAGTTGCCAATTTGTATCATATAATTCATCAATTAATTACTTAGAAATTAAGGATTTACCGGTCATCTCTTTGGGCTTTTCCAACCTCATCATTTCTAAAATGGTTGGAGCCACATCTGCCAAAATTCCATTTTCAATTTTACTGTATCGTTCTGAGATCAAAACGACTGGAACAGGATTTAAAGAATGTGCCGTATTTTCAGAACCGTCATCATTTACTGCATTGTCCGCATTTCCATGATCGGCAATAATGACCACTTCGTAATCATTATTTACTGCCGTGTCAACCACTTCACCCATACAAGTATCTACAGCTTCTACGGCCTTTTTAATCGCTTCATAAACTCCTGTATGTCCAACCATATCACAGTTCGCAAAATTAAGGCATACAAAATCTGTTTCTTGTGTTTTTAATTCTTTTACAATAGCATCTTTAACTTCAAAAGCGCTCATCTCAGGCTTTAAATCATATGTAGAAACCTTTGGCGAAGGAATCATAATTCGCTTTTCATTATCAAACTCCTGCTCGCGTCCCCCTGAAAAAAAGAAGGTTACATGTGCATATTTTTCTGTTTCGGCTATTCTAATTTGTTTTTTACCATTGCTTGCAACAACTTCGCCCAATGTATATTTCAAATTTTCTTTATCGTATACAATATGAATATTTTTAAATTTTTCGTCATACCGGGTCATGGTAACATAATGCAAAGGCATGGTTTTCATATCATATTCGGGCATATCTTCCTGGGTAAGTACAATAGTCATCTCGCGTAAGCGGTCTGTTCTAAAATTAAAACAAATCACCACATCATTGGGTTGAATCTTCCCTACCGGATTTCCATCTTTATTTATTTTAACGATAGGTTTAATAAACTCGTCAGTTACACCTTCGTCATACGACGACTTGATGGCCTCTAATATATTATTCGTTTGCTTTCCTTTGCCATGTACAAATAAATCATAGGCTTCTTTAATACGCTCCCACCGTTTATCGCGGTCCATGCCATAATAACGCCCTACAAGGCTGGCAATTTCTCCATTTGAATGCTTAAGATGGTTTTGCAAATTTTGAATAAATCCCAAACCACTTCGAGGGTCGGTATCACGGCCATCGGTTAAAGCATGAATGTATACTTTATCTAAATTGTAATCTTTCGTAAGGTCGCAAAGTTTATATAAATGTTTGTCCAAAGAATGAACACCCCCATCGGAAACCAGGCCAACAAAATGAACAGCTACATTTTTTTCTTTGGCATAATTAAACGCATTAACTAACGTTTCATTCTTGGATATGCTATTATCTTTAATCGCTTGATTAATTTTCACTAAATCCTGATAAACAATCCGTCCGGCACCAATATTTAAATGTCCCACTTCTGAATTTCCCATTTGCCCGTCGGGCAAACCAACATTGCTCCCTGAAGTTTGCAATTGTGCATTGGGATATTTTTTTATTAAGCGATCCATATTAGGCGTATCGGCCTGAGATATAATATCTGCCTTAGATTTATCTCCTATACCCCAACCGTCAAGAATCATTAACACAACTTTTTTATGTACATCGTTCATAACTATTCCCTTTCTCTATATATTAAAAAAACAAGCTTAAAATAAAATTGTTTGCCACAAAATTATCCTTTTTTTAACCCGAAAAGAAATGTTTTAATTATTATTTGGAGTCGATAAGAAGAATTATAAAAAAAGAAAAAAGAGAATAACGAAGATCTCTTGTCATTCTCTTTTTCACTAACCCTAAAATTTAACTACGAAAAAATCAATCCTAATTAACCTAAATTAAACCCTTTCTTTTAATAAAGATAATTACTTATCTGTCTTAAAAAGGGTGCAAAAATAAATAAAGATTTAATATGTCCAAATGATTTATTGCATTTTTTTATATGATATACAACATATTTTTAAAACACTGATTTAACGAGCTTTGAGCACTACATTAAACTTTCAGGTAATGCCTAAATCTAAATCAAAAAAAAGATTTAATTTGCAATCAAAATAAAATAAAAATACTTCACTATTATGTCGAGCATAGCACGTGTTTTTAAAAAATTCCCTAAAACTTTTTGGATAGCCAATACGATGGAGCTTTTTGAGCGCTGGGCTTGGTATGGGTTTTATATGCTTTTAGCAAATTACCTTACCAAATCAACGGATATCGGGGCTTTAGGATTGAGTCAATCCGAAAAAGGGATAATTATGGGTGTTGGAACAGCTATCTTATATTTTCTTCCGCTTATTACAGGTGCTATTGCCGACCGATATGGATACAAAAAAGTTCTGTTTATTGCCTTTCTCATTTACATTACCGGTTTTATAGCCATGCCGCATTGTCGTTCTTTTGCATCGTTTTTTGCTATTTTTCTTTATGTCGCCATCGGTGGGGCTTTATTCAAACCTATCATTTCGGCCACTGTATCAAAAACAACTAACGACGAAACATCATCCATCGGTTTTGGAATTTTTTATATGATGGTAAACATTGGCGCTTTTATAGGCCCTTTGTTTGCTCTTCATTTTAGCAAAGTTTCCTATGACCAGGTTTTTTATCTAAGTGCCATATTTATTGCTGTAAACTTCCCTATTCTTTATTTTTTTAAAGAGCCTGGAAGAGAAAAATCAGATACTCCTTTTTGGGAATCATTAAAAACCATTCTTTTAAACATATGGATCGCCTTAAAAGATTACAGGCTGGTTTTGTTTTTAATTATCGTATCCGGATTTTGGGCTATGTATAATCAGCTATTTTATACACTGCCGGTTTTTATCGACCAGTGGGTAGATACCCATACGCTTTACAATTTTATTCATGAAGCATGGCCCTGGCTGGCAGAAAAAATTGGTTCTGCTGACGGAACCATAAAAGCAGAATATATTACCAACGTTGATGCGCTGTACATTATCATTTTCCAGATTATCGTATCAACGATTATCATGAAATGGAAACCTTTAAGCTCCATGATTTCAGGCTTTCTGGTTTGTGCCATAGGCATGTCGCTAACCCTGTTTACAAACGACCCGTTTTTTGTTATTGGCTCCATATTTATTTTTGGCGTTGGCGAAATGGCCGGTTCACCTAAAATTACCGAATATATTGGCAAAATTGCGCCAAGAGACAAGGTGGCTTTGTATATGGGAACATCCTTTTTGCCGGTTACGCTGGGAAACTTTTTAGCTGGTTATATTTCGGGCGGTGTTTATGGGAAGATGTCGGATAAAACAAACTTACTGCAAAAAGAAATTGCAACAAGAGGCCTTGATATTCCTGAAATTACAGATACCTTTTCGCAAACCGATTATTATAACTGCGCTGCAGAGCTCATGAATATGACCCATCAGGAATTAACTCAATTCCTGTGGGAAAATTATCAACCTAATAAAATTTGGATTGTAGTATTAGGCATTGGGTTGAGTGCATCTTTTTTGCTTTTTTTATATGACCGTTTGTTGATTAGAAGAACAGCAAAAAAAGAAAAACCGGTTATATCATAATATATTAACCGGTATAACGCATGGCTTCGATAATTTTTTCCTCTTTAGAAAGTGAACCTCCGGAAATATTTTCGGCGGTTTCTATTAATGCCAAATGTGAATAAGCTTGTGGAAAATTCCCAAGCAGCCGTTTGGTCTCAAAATCAATATCCTCGCTAAAAAGCCCCAGGTGATTGCTGTATGAAAGCAGTTGTTTAAAAAGTTTTTCTGCTTCATCTTTTTCGCCGATTTTATATAAACTATTAATCAACCAGAAGGTACAAATAGTAAATGATGATGATGGTTTCCCAAAATCATCTTTATTCTTATATCGATACATCAATCCGTTGCGACACAACTTTTTGCGGGTTACTTTTACAGTGCTCACATATTTTGGATCTTTTGCATCGATAAAACCATAAGGTTCCATGAGTAGTGTGGAAGCATCCAGATCGGTAGATTCGTAGGATTGCGTAAAAGCACCAATCTCTTCATTCCAGGCATTTTCAAGAATATTATTTTTAATCTCATCGCTTAGTTCACGCCATTCATCCACATATTCCTTCATATTTATCAAACGGGCTATTTTTATGGCACGATCAACTGCTACCCAGCAAAGTACTTTTGAAAAAGTAAAATGCCGGTGTTCGGTTCGTATCTCCCAAATTCCCCGGTCAGGCTTTTCCCAGTTATCTTTCACAATTTTAACAATACTTCGAACGATGGTCCATAACTCTTCGCTATTTTGCATCGAGGTATCGTAAATACTAAAATGCTGATAAATTACATCTACTAAGATACCGTAAATATCGTTCTGCTTCTGACGGTAGGCATCATTGCCTACCCGGACAGGTGCCGAATGTTCGTATCCGGCTAAATGATCCAGGATGGTTTCTGTTAATTTCTTTTCTCGGTTAATGCCATACATAATCTGGATTTTCTCATCCTTATCGGGAATGATATCGATTACAAAATCAAGATAACGGCGTGCTACATTGTAATGCCCCAGGCTGGTCATTACTTTTATTACCATCGAAGCATCGCGAATCCAGCAAAAACGGTAATCCCAGTTACGGATCTCACCCAGCGTTTCGGGTAGCGAAGTGGTAGCTGCCGCTAATACAGCGCCTGTTTTATTGTAACTTAACAACTTTAAAACAAGAGCGCTGCGTAAAATCTCATCATTATATTTTTTATACCTTTTGGTCCGTTCCGACCAGTTTAACCAATAAACTTTGGTTCGTTCCAGTTTCAAATAAACTCGTTCTACATTTTGATCCAAAATCTTCTGATTATAGCTTAACAAAAAATAAGCATCTTCGGTAAGTGTTATTTCCTGCTGATTTACAATAGCTTCAAAATTAAAACTTGAATACAGATATACGGAATTGTAATTTCCTTTTTTTGTATAGCTTTTAATATATTTTGTATTAATGATAGTTTTTGTTGGATATTTGGCATATTCCAGTTTAGGGTCATATTTCACACGAAAAATCGGGTTCCCGGAAATATATTTGACAAAGCGGATCACGTCGGGCGGTGAATAGTACCCGTTTTCCTCACTTTTGTATCGGGGCATAAAATCCACAACTTCGAAACGGTCGTTCCCGCGATGAAATTTAGTAACCAGAATATTGGTTTTATAAATATATGATTGGGTAATTTCGTAGTCATCATCCACCAAAATTTCAAAACTTCCTCCAATATCCTTATCCAAAATTTTGGCAAATACCGAAGTTGAGTCAAACTCGGGCAAACAGCACCAACCCATTGAACCATACTTTGATATCAGTGCAGCACTTTTACAATTCCCAATAATCCCGTAATCCAAATTATCCATACAGTAAACTATTTAACTTTTTAATTGTATTACAAAATTCTAACAAATAATTTGATTTTTAATAAAAAAACAGTATTTTATGCCATCATTATAAAAATAATGTAAAAATAAAGAGCTAAAACTATGAGTAAAATAATCATTGTTTCCAATAGACTACCCTTAAATATTAAAATTGAAAATGACAACCTGGACATCCAACCCAGCGTTGGTGGGTTGGCAACTGGCATGAAATCGGTACACAAAGCCTACGAAAGCAAATGGATTGGTTGGACAGGGTTACCCAAAGAAGATTTATCGAAAGAGCTGGATAAGAAAGTGAACGAGGCCGTTAAAAAAAAAGATTGCATTGGAGTTCCTTTAACCAAAGAAGAAGTTGATCTTTATTATTATGGTTTTAGCAACAAAACCATCTGGCCGTTATTTCATTATTTTACCGAGTTTGCCGAATTTAAAAAAGACTATTGGGAGGCTTACCTTAAAGTAAATCAAAAGTTTGCGGATGTAATCACTCAACATTGCGAAAAAAGGGATAAGATATGGATTCATGATTACCAGTTATTGCTATTGCCTAAGCTTATCAGGGATAAATGCCCTGATATTTCCATTGGTTTTTTCCTGCATATTCCTTTTCCGTCGTACGAAGTATTCCGGCTTTTGCCCTGGCGTAAGGAACTCATTGAAGGAGTGCTGGGTGCTGATCTAATTGGATTCCACACCTACGACTATGAAAGGCACTTTTTTAGTTCTGTACGACGGGTACTGGGATTCGAGATCAATTTTAATAAAATAAATATGAATATCCGTATTGCCAAAGCCGACTCATTTCCCATGGGAATTGATTACGACAAATTTTACCATGCAGCTATTCAGCACCATAGCAAGTCGATACGGGATAAATCGGATATCCAGCAACAGCTGGATAAACACATCCTCAACTCGCCGGATATTAAGCTGATTCTTTCGATCGACCGGCTGGATTATACCAAGGGCATCGCCAAACGACTATCAGCTTTTGAATACTTCCTTGATAAATACCCGCAATTCAAGGGAAAAGTAACCCTGGTTATGCTTTCTGTTCCTTCGCGCTCCAATGTTGACCAATACCAACGAATGAAAAGTGAGATTGACGAGTTGGTAGGACGCATCAATGGGAAATTTGCCACCATCACCTGGTTACCTATCTGGTATTTTTACCGCGCCATGCCATTCGATAATTTAATTGACCTTTATTCATCGTGTGAAATAGCACTCCTTACCCCCATTCGAGATGGGATGAACCTGGTAGCCAAAGAGTTTGTGGCTTCGAAAGTGGACAAAAAAGGCGTATTGATTTTGAGCGAGATGGCTGGAGCGGCCAAAGAGATGAGCGAAGCCTTGCTGATTAACCCACAAAATTACGAAGAGATTGCCGACACCCTGAAAGAAGCCATTGAGATGCCGAAAGAGGAACAGGTGGAACGCATTACCATTATGCAAAACCGGCTAAAACGTTACAATATTGATAAATGGGCTACCGACTTCTTGCAATCGTTGGAAAAACAAGACCAGAAAAAAGAGAGATATATCGCTAAAAATATCACTCCACCTATTAAAAAAAATATCATCAGCGCATATAAAAAAGCAAAAAAACGCATCCTGTTCCTCGATTATGATGGTACCCTGGTAAGTTTTAAAAACAAACCAGCCAACGCCTCACCGGATAATGTCCTGTACAACATCCTGGATAACCTGGCTACCGATCCGGCCAATGAGATTGTGCTGATCAGCGGAAGGGATAAAAATACCTTCTCGAAATGGTTCGAGAAAAAAAAATATACCTTGATCGTAGAGCATGGTGTTTGGATAAAAAATCCCGACAAGAACTGGCAGCTGATCGAAAAGATGAAAATCGACTGGAAGGAAAACATAAAACCTATTCTGGAATTTTATGTGGATCGTACCCCGGGAACATTTATCGAAGAGAAAAACTACTCATACGTATGGCACTATCGCAAGACCGATCCAGAGCAGGGAAACATACGTGCCAACGAGCTGAAATACGATTTAACCAGCCTGGTAGCCAACCACAACCTCGAAATCCTGGAAGGCAACAAGGTAATTGAAATTAAAAACAGCGGCATTAACAAAGGCCGTGCGGCTTTACATAAAATCAACAATACGCATTACGATTTTATTTTGGGAATTGGCGATGACTGGACCGATGAATATCTTTTCCAGGATTTACCGGCCAAATCGTACACAATTCGTGTAGGATTAAAAAATACGCTGGCCAAATACAATGTAAATGCGGTAGAAGATGTAAGGAAGTTGCTTAGTAAG